>DULU01000106.1 GCA_012840225.1 Bacillota bacterium | reverse complement strand
TTGCCAGGATGCCCAACGAAAGAGGGTCAAACGGGCGGCACAAAGAGCAAAGATGGAAAAAGGAGGGTAATGTATGCCTGGACCAGGAAGAAAGCCAAAGAAAGCAGGCCGGGCCAGGCACGGCACCGGGTCGATCTATTGGGACAAGAAGCGTAAGCAGTATGTCGGCAAGATAAGCCTGGGTACCGACGCAAACGGCAAGCGCATCCGGCCCACCTTCTACGGCAAGACTAAGCGCGAAGTTCAAGAACAGATTGACCAAGCCAAGAAGGATGCTTTGCTCGGCCCCTACGTCGTTCCAGAAAGGCTCACCGTTGCGGAGCACTTTGACGGGTGGCTCCGGACCAAAGCGGAGAATCTAGCCCCAACCACGTTTTCACAGTACGAATGGCGTTACCAGAAACACATTCGCCCCATGCTCGGTGGCGTGCAATTGCGTAAACTCGATTACCGACGTATCGAAGCCTTTTACGACCACCTTCGTCAGAGCGGTCTCGGACAGCGCACAATCTACGACATTGCCGCACTCCTTCGCCAAGGTCTTGAGGATGCAGTGAAGAAAGGGATCGTACCCAACAACCAGGCCAAGGTTGCTGCTAGTCCTCGGGTGCAGAAGCAGGAGGCCCGTTTCCTTAATCACCAAGAAGCGCAAGTGTTCTTAGAGGCCGCCGCCGGAGAATACCTCGAAGAGTTTTTCATCGTAGCGCTTCACACAGGCTTGCGCGCCAGTGAGCTGCTCGGCCTCACGTGGGATGCCGTAGACCTAGATGGTCGAAAACTCACAGTTCGGCAGGCCATGCACGAAGTGCGCGGCATCATGCAGCTCGGTGACGTGAAGACACAAGCCAGCCGTCGCACGATCAGCCTTTCACAGGAAGCGGTCGCCGCTCTGCGCCGCCAGCGCAAGAAACAAATGGCAACACAACTTGCCGCCGGCCACCAATGGGATAATGACCTCGGACTTGTCTTCACAAACCGGATCGGCGGCCCCTTGATTCGGACGAACATCACAAAGCGCGACCTTCGGCGCATCTTGAACCGTTCAGCTATCATTGCCGCCGCTAAACGCTACGGCTACCACAACACGCAAGACGTGCTCCAGGCCAACACAGACATGCCAGCACGTGCCGTCAAAGTCGGAGACAGGTTCCTCCTCCCCGACGGCCGCGTAGGTGAATTGATTGCAGCGGACATAATGGAGGGTGTGGGCATCCATACCTTCCGGCATACGCACGCTTCAATGCTCATCGCAGCCGGTACGGATATTCTCACGGTATCGCGCCGGCTCGGTCACGAGAACATCCGAATTACCCTGGACCTGTACGGCCACCTCATGCCCGGGCAGGACGAAGCGGCGGCAGACGCGATGGATCGGCTCTTCAGACAAGCCTAATTCCAGCAGGTCTTCAAATGGTCCTCAAATGGTCCTCAAAACGCGTTCTGGTCCTCAAACGAAAAAAGAAACACCGCCTGGAAACCAGCTTCCAGACGGTGTTTCAGGTGGTGGGGAAGAGAGGACTCGAACCTCCGGCCTTCACGATGTCAACGTGACGATCTAACCAGCTGATCTACTTCCCCGCTGGAGGCGGCACCCAGATTCGAACTGGGGAATAGAGGTTTTGCAGACCTCCGCCTTAGCCACTTGGCTATGCCGCCGTCGCTCTTATTCATTTGATCTTTTGTGGAGCGGGCGACGAGTCTCGAACTCGCGACCTCAACCTTGGCAAGGTTGCGCTCCACCAACTGAGCTACGCCCGCATCGTGCGTACCGTACGCCGTGAGTTTACCACGCCGGCGCTTGTGCTGTCAATCCCTTTCCCTCACTGAAAGGAAGAGCCCGGCAACTAACTGTTCCAGTTGAGCCGCCGGGCTCCGTTGTGTCTGGTGCCAAGGCCCAGAATCGAACTGGGGACACCGTGATTTTCAGTCACGTGCTCTACCAACTGAGCTACCTTGGCTCTGTGGCGGAACCGACGGGACTCGAACCCGCGATCTCAGCCTTGACAGGGCTGCGTGTTAAACCGACTACACCACGGCTCCATCACTCGCAAGTCGTATGTTAACATGGTCTTGGCTGCCGTGTCAAGCTGCCGCATCAACTTTTCGCGGAAAACGGTGAATTAAAGACGAAGGAAATCATGCCGGCTGGGCGTAAGGGTACAATTTAAGTTGATATATTGAGGAAAAATGGAGGGGTGATCATGCAGTATAAACCGTTCGGGCGGACCGGTATCATGATGTCCCGCTTGGGGTTTGGCGCCATGCGCCTGCCCATGGTGGAAGACGGCGACGGCAAACATGTTGATTACGACAAAGCCATCGCGATAATCCACCGGGCTTTTGAGCTCGGCGTAAATTACATCGACACCGCCTACGGATATTGCAATGGGACCAGCGAGATCTGTGTTGGCAAAGCTTTAAAAGGCTGGCGGGACCGCGTTTACCTGTCCACTAAATGCCCTATGTGGCAGGTTCATAAAAAGGAGGACTATCGCCGCTTTCTTGAGGAACAGCTGAAAAAGCTGGACACGGATTACATCGACTTCTATCACTTTCATTCCCTGGACCGCCAAACCTACCGGCAAAAAGTGTTGGGTCTGGATCTCTTCGACGAAGTGGCTAAAGCCAAAGCCGAAGGTCTCATCAAATATGCCTCCTTCTCCTTCCACGACGAGCCGGAGGCGATGATCGAAATGATCGACAGCGGCCAGTTTGCCTCTCTGCTTTGTCAATATAACCTTCTCGATCGCAAAAATGAAAAGGCTATGGCCTATGGAGCGGAGAAAGGTCTGGCTGTAGTCATCATGGGACCGGTGGGCGGCGGGCGCCTGAGTCATCCCTCAAGCGTCATCCAGCACCTGGCGGCCGATTCAAAAAGCACTGCCGAGACCGCCCTGCGTTTCGTCTTGGCCAATCCGCATGTGACCACGGCCTTGTCAGGCATGAACACCAAGGCCATGGTGGAAGAAAACGCCGCCACAGCTGCGCTGGACGAACCTCTCACCGAGGCGGAGCGGCAGGCTATAACCAAGGTTGTCGAGCAAAACCGCAAACTCTCCGATCTATACTGCACAGGCTGCGAATACTGCATGCCCTGCCCCAACGGGGTGAATATACCAGAAAACTTCCAGCTGATGAATTACCACCGGGTCTGGGGATTAACCGAGTTTGCCCGGCAACGCTATGCCCATCTGGGCGGCAAACGCGGCAATAAAGCCGCTGATTGCCTGGAATGCGGGCAATGTGAACCAAAGTGCCCCCAAAAT
Organism: Bacillota bacterium; assembly: GCA_012840225.1. Lineage (GTDB taxonomy): Bacteria > Bacillota > Limnochordia > DTU080 > DTU080 > DULU01. The sequence goes on along the minus strand of DULU01000106.1, from coordinate 560 downwards.
ATCAAGATTATGGAACAACTGAAAGAAGTTGCCCGGACATTGGGTTGAGCCGGAGGATTGACCGGATGAGGATAATGTACATTACAGCCGGCCCGGACGACGAGCCGTCTGTTATAAATCCTCATCCGGTCGAAAGCTTCAGCTGCCGGAGGAGAGCTTCATATACCAGCTTAGGATTAGTGCCAATAGCGCCATCACCCATCCGCCCCACTCCCGGATGCCTCTGGCGACCCCGGCCTGACCGGCACCGGTGAGAATATGAGCGTCCAACTTGCGCTCGGTCTCCTCCAACCTTTCCCGCAACCCGTTATACCGGCGCACAGCATCGGCAATAACCCGCAGCTCGGCCCGCAGCTCAATCAATTCCCCCTGGAGTGACTGCATCATTACCAGCAGATCTTTATTGCTGAACCACTGCTCCTTTTCGTTCACCAATTTACCGCTTCACCCCCACACCATACAGGGTATGTGGCGCTTTGGCTGCGGGGAGCAGTGCCTTGGCTTCATTGTTTTCGGACATGAATCAAAGCGGCTCATTCCACTATGGTCATGAGCCGCCA
>DULU01000105.1 GCA_012840225.1 Bacillota bacterium | reverse complement strand
CTGTGAGCGATATACCTGCTCCCCCCATCTGTAATCCTGCGGCAGGAGGAAGCCTGAGCCGCCCCGCAGATGACCGCCTCGCTCCAGGTGCTCCAACACGGCTCGCCTCAGCGTGGTGTCACGCGGCGCCTGCGCCAGGTCGTCGGGCACGGCACCGAAGATTCGCTTGAGAGTGGACTCCATGTTGCCGGTGCGGGCCGGGACGAGATACAGCTCTTTTTGAAAGCGCACCATATTGGCCTGGGGCGGCAGTATATCCTCAAATTGGTTATCGAGGATCCAGGAGGTGCAGCAACAGGCCAGCGGCGGCTCATCCGGGAAATAGGCCGGGAAGAACTGCAGTGCTTCCTTGATGGACCGGCCGCAGGCCTCATGGTCCATGGGCCCGCTTTCCGGAATATGCATGTGCAGCACCTGGTCTTGTGGCTGCAGAACAGGAACCCACCGGCGTTTGGACAGCACCACCGGCTGCAGCACGGCATAACCTTTGGGGTGAATGGGGAGGCCGGTCCAGGCCTCTTCCGTTTCCCTTAAACCGGCTGTGATGATTTCCGCAGGTGCGGCAAAAACGCCGCCCGCCCCGTTCACCTGTCCGTCCGGACGGAATTCCATACCGTCCATTGCCAGGGCCAGGACCAAGCCGTCCGGCCGGCGGCGAAACACTTTTATTTTGCTTTTGAAGGCGCCCCGGGCGAACTGCAACCGGCCCAACTGGTAAAGATTGCCCTGGAAGTGATGCCTGAACCAGTTCAACAGGGGCCCCTCAATACCATAGCGGCCGGTGATGCGCCAATGCCTGGCGAGCCAAATCAGCACATCGGCGAAGGTTTGCCTGGTCACCGCCGCTGGGATGCGCTTTTTTTCATGTAAAGGCGGCCCACTTCCACTCCGGAGAGGACGACCAACAAATAGAACAAACCGGACCTCTCCGCCAGCCGGCCAAGTTGCGCCGGCCATTTGACAGCCGGTGGCTTATCCGCTTCATTGGCCGGGGAGATAAAGCTGAGCCAATGGCCGTACCGAGCGAGCGCCAAGAACTCCGGTTTGTTGCTCACCTCGTCCGCCAAGGCGCAGGCTTCCTGGACGGCGGCTTCCGGCAGGCCGATATTTTGGGCCCAAACCAGCACTTCCTCGGCGGTGAAGTGGGGTAGAGCATGGCCACCGGCATAGGTGGAAAAATCATCCCAGTATTTGAACAGATCCTCCGGAGATGCGGGATTTAGAGCATTAATAACCTCTGCGGCGTGCATATAAAGACCTCACGGTTGCGGGTAGCTTGGGAATAATGGCAACATGATTATCTTACCACGACCTGGGGCGAAGGAGAAAAGAACAAAAAAGACGTAAAATTAACCGGGAAGGAGTTTTCTGCTTTGACCGGTGACAGAGATTACGATGTGATTGTGGTCGGCGGCGGTTCATCCGGAGTGGCGGCGGCCTTGGGGGCGGCGCGGACGGCGCCCGGTGGGCGCGTGCTCCTGATCGAGCGCTACGGCTTTTTGGGCGGCACCTTAACTGCTGCTCTGGTCGCGCCCATGATGACTTTCCACTCTCCAAAAGAGCAAGTGATCCGGGGTATAGCCCAGGAGATCGTCGACATATTGATGGCTAGAGGGATGTCGCCGGGACATGTGTATGATACCACCGGCTATGTGCCCACGGTCACGCCCTTCGATGCCGAAGCGCTGAAAGAGGTGGAATTGGAGCTGTTGGGTGCAGCAGGTGTCGACCTGTTGCTTCACAGCCAGGTGGTGGGTGCCGATGTGCAGGGCCACCGCCTATGCTCCATCACCGTGCAGGGCAAGGAGGGCCAAAGCCGGTTTTCCGCCAAGAGCTTCGTTGATGCTACCGGTGACGGCGATTTGGCTTATTATGCCGGTGTGGATTATGAATTCGGGCGGCCGGCAGACAACCTGCCGCAACCGGCCACGTTGAAATTTAAGATGATAAATGTGGATATCGAGGCGGTGAAAAACTATGCTGCCGCCCATCCCGGCGAATTTCGCCTGGGTGAGCGGGGGGTGAAGGGGCTGTTGGAGGCGCGCCATATCTCGATCTGCGGTTTCTTTTCCCTCCTGGAAGAAGCCAAGAGGAAGGGCGAGATCAATCTCCTGCGGGATCAGGTACTCTTCTTCAGCACACCCTTCCCGGGCGAAGTGATCGTCAATATGAGCCGGGTGGCCAACCTGAAGGATCTCTCTTCCGCCACTTTGACCAAAGCGGAAATAGAAGCGCGACGGCAGGTGCATGAGCTGGTCGCTTTCATGCAGCGCCGCCTGCCGGGGTTTGCCGCCGCCCGCCTTGTGGCTACCGGGGCGCAGATCGGCCTGCGGGAGAGCAGGCGAATCAAGGGGTTATACCGCCTTTCGGCGGAGGATGTCCTTAGCGGCCGGACCTTTGCCGATCAGATTGCATGTAATGCCTACCCAATCGATATACACAGCCCCGACGGGGCCGGGGTGGTCACCATGCGCATTAATGAAGGCAAGAGCGGTCGGGCCTACTACGGCATTCCCTACCGCTGCCTCCTGAATGCCCAGGTGGAGAATTTGCTGGTGACCGGCCGGGCTATTTCTACCACCCATGAGGCCCATGCTTCCACCCGCCTGGCTCCGGTGTGTATGGCGGTGGGGCAGGCGGCCGGGGTTGGAGCAGCTATGGCTGCCGGTTACTGTGGTCGCTCGGGCACCGCGGCCAAGGCGACCGAGAGGCGTAAACCTATGGCGGCGGCGGAAGTCGATGTCGCCGAGCTGCAGCGCACCCTCATGGCCCAGGGAGCCGAGCTGGGACTGGACATGGCCTGAAAATGGCCTGAAGATGAGGAGGAATACTGATGAGGCATCAAAAGTGGGAATGTCCGAAGTGTGGGAATAAGGATTTTCAGGAAGGGCGCATCGCCACCACGGGCGGAGGCCTAAGCAGGTTTTTCGATGTGCAGAGCAACAAGTTCATCACTTTGACCTGCACGCGGTGTACCTATACCGAGCTGTACAAAACTCATACCAGCGGTTTAGCCAAGATCCTGGATTTTTTAAGCGGCTGAGGAGCCGCCTGAATGCTCTGACCCCTGATCACCCCACGGCCACATTTGCCAAGCGGCGCTCCAGCGCCTCCAATTCCGCCACGGTATCGATCTCGAACCAATCATCCGAAGCGATGCGGCGGATTGCCACCCGGAAGCGAGAAAGATTATCCTTGATCAAATCGTCCCAGAACATCGTCTCGAAGCCCGGCTTGGCTACGGCTTCCTCCAGGAGTTCCCGGATGGTTTGACCGTCGGCGGCCGTCCAATACGACACGCCAGACATAATGTAACCGCTGCCGCCGTGCACCGAGATGTGCGTCACCCGATCCTGATCGTCATATTCCAGCACCCACTCGTGCTGGAAATCCGTTTTAATACCGCTGAAATACGCCGATTCCCGAATCTCCCCATCGAGAAAGTTGCGCACGAGGTACACGTCGCCCTCCAGAATATAGGTGTCCTCAAGATACTCCCGGGCCACGTAGAGCGAGTAGAGGTTCTGCCAGACATTGAACCGCGGGTTGTGAACCAGGCGTACTCCATATTGACGCTTCAGGGGGGCGAGCTTCTCGGCGAGATACCCCGTCACAACGGTTATTTCGTCAATGCCGATCTCGCGCAGAAAGCGGATCTGACGCTGTACCATAGGCTCGCCCAGCACCGGCACCATCGTCTTGGGCAACGTTTCTGTAATGGGACGCAACCGGGTGCCCATGCCGGCAGCGAGGATCAAAGCCTTCATGCAGAACCTCCCCTATGCACTGGGTAATACGGATATCATACAGGCGACTTCAGACGCAGCTTGCTCAGGTTGCCCAACCCGCGGCGGAAGCGCATCAGCGAGTACTCATAAAGCCCCTTGTCGCCACAGGCCACCTTGGCCAGGGACCACATGCTCCAGTGCACATCCATTAAGACACGCAGAATGTCCATCTTCTGCCGCTCCACCTCATCGGGCTGCCGCCCGAAATATTTGAGCAGGAAGAGTTCTTCCTGATCGGGCGTATATTCGCACTCCAAACCCACCGAGACTACATCCCACAATGGATCGTAGTTGCCGGCGTATTCATAATCGATAAGATATATACCGTCGTCGCCCTTTATAAAGTTCTCCGGCCAGGCATCCAGGTGACAGGCGACGTGCTCCAAGCCGAGCGCTTCCAGTTCGTCTTTCATGCGCAGCAGTTCCGCCCGCACCTCCTGGTACTCATCGAAGTACAGCTCGGGACAGCGGTCGACATCCCGTTCAAACATGCGGATATTGGCGTAGGGATCGAAGTCCCGGTCAAACAGCCTTTGGCATGTGTGCAGCCTGCGCAAAGCGACGGCCATCAGCTCCATGTTCGGCTCGCGCTTGGCGCTGGCGATGGTAAACGTTTCAGCCCCTGAGATGTAGCGGGTGATCTTCACCCCAGTCTCTATGTTGGTGTAGACTGTTTCGCAATCCAGGCCGATAGCATAGGCCAACTGCGAGTTGCGCTGTTCCATGCGCCTATCGACGGTCTCGTTCGTCCCTTTGCCCGGCAGACGCAGGACAAACTGGCCCCGGTTGGTGGTGATCTTGTAGTTGGCGTTATTCATGCCGCCGAGTTGCTCAATGGGCGCTACGATCTCATACTCCGGGCCCAACGCCTCCTGAAACTGCTGACGGATCCTGGCCTCGTGGTGCTCTTTCTCCCGCCGCAGAAGCTTGGGATAGACGATGTATTTCAGCGTGCGGTAGTGATCGGGGGTGTCCACTTCCGTCCACACCAGGTCATCCACCTTGACATATCCCAGTGGGTGCGTGTCGCTCACCGCCAGCATGGCATATTCATAGTGCAGATACGGGTTAAGGCTTTCCGAGTAGTAGGCGACCATATCCCGAAACGCTGCCAGAGTGATTTTCGACAGACCGATGAACTCACCATCCAACCTGCTCAGCTGGTGAATATCTTTAGAAATCCTGAAGATGTGGTCATGGCGCAGCTCCACAAAGCACGAATCGCCCAACCCCGACTCATTGACGATGAGCAGGCAGTTGGCGGAGGGGCTGGCTAAAACGTGATCGAACCCCCGCTCCTCCAAAACGATGTCTCCTTCAATTAAAAAGAAATCAGCGTCGATGTGGTTTTTGGCCAGCGCCAGAGAGTGCATGGTGCCTGTCCACTTGTAGCGATCGGAACGGATCACCTGGATGCGCTCGCTCTGAAAACGATCAAAAGCATCGGCCTGAAACCCGGCAATAATCACTATCTTCTCCACGCCAACTTTGGTGAGCTGCTCGATCAGGCGCTCGATTACGGTGGTATCAGCTATCTCCAACAAACCGACAGGAGTATCAAAACCTTGCTGCTCTCCTGCGGCCAGGATGACAGCTTGTCTGGGACCATCTGAAGGTGTGGACATTAAATCACCCATTCTGTCACTTCCTCCCTGAATTTCCAACCCCGTATTTAGGGGCGCTGAAACGAACCTTTCAGCGTCAGTCTCGGCAACGGTCTTGGCGTCATTCCTGCCGCCACACTACTATATCGGCCAAAGCCTTACGGGACTTGGCCCTGGTGCTGTCGGGCTTGGGGAAACCCAACGGTGAGAGGTAAAACGGCATCTCGTCCTCAGGCAACTGCAGGGCTTGGCGTGCTGCGGTCTTGTCGAAAGCAGCGATCCAGCAGGTGCCCAACCCCACCTCGGCGGCGGCCAGCGTGAGATGGTCGCAGAAGATGGCCACATCACACATCAGGTATTCCGTGCCGTCACTGTGCACCCAGCACTCCCGCCGGTTACCGACGAAGGCCAAGGCCAGCGGAGCCTCGGCAAACCATGATTTGGAATAGGCGGCTTCCAGGCGCTTTTTCGCCTCACCGGTCACAATGTACAGCCGCCAGGGTTGCCGGTTGGCGGCACTGGGAGCATGGCGGGCACACTCCAGGATGTAGTCTATTTTTTCCTGCGGTATTGGGTCCGGCAGGTAACCGCGCACACTGCACCGCCCTTTGCACAACTCCATGAATGACATGGACAAAACCTCCTTCACCATCGCTTTAAATAAATATTTTCACCATCCCGGCTGGAGAGGTAAGCAATTTTGGAGCCGTCCGGCGACCAGACGGGACTAAACTCTAAATAGCTACAAAGGTGAGTCTGGTTATTTCTGTACCATTGGCCTTCATTACCCACACATCCCTCTATATTGATGTAAGGTAAAGAGATTTTCTCCGGCGAGAAAATAACTCCTTCGGCATGCCACGTTTCACTCTATTTTATCTGCCATTTGGTACACCCGGGCAAGTGATACTCATCACACAATGGCTCCGATACATAGCGGCGTTATATGGCGGCATGTTAGGATGGCTGTGGGGATAAACTAGAGCGCCGGATAGAGAAGCAGTTGGTAGATGGGCAGAAAATAAAGAGACAAGAGGTAAAGAAGGGTGGCATGACAGTGAAGCTCCCTCCGGCTTTACAAAAAGCCCTGGAAGAAGAGTTGAGGACGGTAGCCCACAAAAGCTTGGCAGGAGCGGCAGAGGCACTCTCCAGGCGCTATCGCTCCGCTTCCTCCGCACCGGCCGGAAAGATGGGGCCGCTCCTCACATCAGGTGATGAGGTGACAGCTTATGCCGCCGCCAGATTGCCGGCTACCTTTGCCGCCATTCATGGTGCTCTCCAGCAAGTGAAGGAGGTTCTGCCCAGCCTGCAGCCGGCCACTCTTGTCGATGCCGGAGCCGGGCCGGGTACGGTGATGTGGGCTGCCACCACCTTGTGGCCCGGGATTACCCGGATCACCCTGCTGGAGAGGGATATAAATATGATAGCCCTGGGCCAAAGGCTGGCAGAGGCGGGCGACGCCTCCCTGAAGGAAGCCGCCTGGCTTAAGCTTGACCTCAGCCAACCTGGCTGGGAGATGGAAGTGTCTCCGGCGGAGTTGGTTACAGCATCATATGTGCTGGGAGAATTGCCTGATGGACAGCGGGAAGCCTTCATCGCCAGGCTTTGGGACTTGACTCAGCAGGTGCTGGTCGTCATTGAACCTGGCACTCCGACCGGTTTCGGCAATGTAAGGCGGGCCAGGGAGCTACTGCTCAAATCCGGAGCCCATATAATTGCCCCCTGTCCAGGGGAGCATGCCGGACCTTGCCCGATGGTGGGCGATGATTGGTGTCATTTTTCCCGGCGGGTCGAGCGTTCCCGGCTGCACCGGCAGCTAAAGGCGGGCGACCTGTCATATGAGGATGAGAAGTATTCCTATATAGCTGCCTCCCGGGGAGCGGCCGAAGTGGTTGTGCCGGGAAGGATCATCCGGCACCCGCAGATCCGCAAAGGGCATATCTACCTGCAAACCTGCAAGGGAAATGAGCTGGTCGGCACGGTGGTGACCCGGGCCGACCGCGAGTTGTATAAGAAAGGGCGAGATGCCCGCTGGGGAGCGATCTGGCCGCCGCAGCCACAGTGAGCCTGTGTCAGTCGGCGGTGGGTGGGCGGCGAGCGGGGCGGCGCTGCGCCACCCGGCTCATTCTTTTATATCCGCCCATGTGGTGGGATAGGTGGTGAGGTAAAAAACCACGATAGTCGTGGCCAATCTGGCTAAACACCTTTCAGCTCAAGGTACATGGGGCCAAGACCAGTTCTTTGCACCACCCGCCTTTCGGAGACTTCGCCACGCAATATGCCGCCTTCCCAGTAGATGGCTATGGTGTGATTTTTGTAAGGCACATTCTCTAAACGGAACCAGTCGAGAGCAAACGGCAGAGGTTTTATCTGCACCACGTCGGGCTCGTCGCCCGGGCGCAAGCCGCAGACATATTTGATGATCAAATCCACGATCCAGGAATGCTGGTAATCGTCGATACCTCTGTAAAGCGACGGTTCCCCGGTAAAAGGATTATAATGCTCAAAAGAGTTTGGCCGCTCAGGATGGCCGTCGAGAAAGAGCGTGCGTATGTAACGGTATATAAATTGGGTGGCAGTGGGCGCCAGGGCGGGGTCGAGATCAGCCCCACGGGCGGCTGCCTCCGCCAGATGACTGGCGGCCATAGGCCACATGCGGCCGTTCCAGGGGCAGTTGCGCCGGATGCCGTCACGGCAGCCCCATGGGGAAAAATGAGGATCCTGCATGCTGATGGTGGTCGGCGGATAAGAAGCCATAAATTCCTTTGCGTTAAAAAGATGCCGGCTCAAGGCGGCGAGATGGGGCTCTCCGGTTAAGGTGGTAGCGAGCGGCAGAAAAGAGGTGAAGGAAAGCGAGGTTACTTTTCTGTGCGAGCGGCCGGCGATATCGCAGAAACATTCCTGCTCCGGATCCCACATCAGCTCCAGCATCCTGCGCTTCAGGTTTTTGGCTTTCCGGGCGAATAGGGCCGCTTCCTCCTTCTCACCCAACCCGGCGGCCGCCCAGGCCAAGGTATCAAGAAGGTTATATGCATAGGTATTGACATCCACCGTCTCCAATTCGCTCATCCGGTCTTTACCGCCGGCCACCGGATCGCCTTCCAACCAGCGCGGCATATGCTCATTAGGCCCGGAGGTGCCGGCGATGTTGTTGATGACACTAAAGAGACCATCACCATCCGGGTCGCAGGTTTTCTCCAGATAGGCAAAAAAACGCTTCAGGTGGTCATAGGCTGTGGCGAGGAAGCTCATGTCGGGGTGCACCCGCCACGCCTCCCGCAGGGCGCCGCCCCAGTCGAAAAAGCGGGGGCGATAAAGGATTTGTTTGGCACCGATATGGCTGGGCAGGCGTCCGTCGGCATCCTGATGTAACAGGAGGCCGAGCAGCGCACCATAAGTTAAGTCAGGTTTCTTCAGCCACCTGGTTTCATATATTTGGGCCGGTACGGAATAAAAGATGTGTCGGCGGAATTCATCAATGCCTTCGCAGACAAATGGGTAGGGGTGGTGGTAGGCTCCACCTTTGCAGCTGCACAGATGCAATCCGTACCAGCGATACCAGTAATATTTGGTCAGATAAGGGTCACTGCAGCTGAAAAAGGGGACAGAAGAGAAAAAACGTTCCCAGTGATCGCAGCTTGCTTTGATCAGGTCGGCATGGTCCAGGGCGGCGGCAGCGCTGGGAGCGGGGGCAAGCCCGGCGGAGCTGCTTGAAGCGGGGGCAAACCAGGCGGCACGCAGGGCACCATCCGGCCCGGCGCCGTAGTCCGGCTCTTTATCCTCTGCCTCTTCCACAAAATAGCGGCGCGTGGCCACCAGGCGCACTTCCGCCTGGGGTGGTATCACCAACTTCACAATCAAAGCTGCGGTTACAGGGTGGGCAACGGCCGCTGCAGCCAATGCCGTATCACCGGCCGTCGGCTTCGCCGCCGCTGAAGACGGTGGGTCTAGGTGGGGGGAAATATTACCTTCCCTCTCTTCTACGTCCCATTGCTCCAGCCACCATTCATGGAAGGGGGTCAGCCGCCATTGCGGCGCCTTCGGCAGCCCCTGGCAGAACTGGATCCAGGCGGCAGGTTTTGGCGGCGGCTGCTCCTCTGCGCCCTCACCCGACTCCGGCCTGTCCGTACTCACCTGCAGCCTTAATTCCGAGCTGAGGCCGGGGAGGACGGCATGACGGCAGCGGATCAGTCCCTCCCACTCATCGGCGACAATGGCTGTAATATCTTCCGGGGTGAGAGCTGTCCAGGCAGCGACGGCCACATGCCTGGTTGCCGGTGCAGCATTGGTTAAGGTAAGCTGGGACACCAGAATATCCTGGTAGAGCACGGCCCGTTCCTCACGCAGGACCAGCTCGCCGGGGATAAGGTCGGAAATTATCGTCAGGTGTGAAGGGCGCCAGGTTTTCCGCCGCAGGAGCGGCGTCAACTCCTGCCTTCGGTCCGCCTTCATATCAATATCCACGTCTATATTTATAATGGAAAGAACAAATCCGGGCACGGGGATGTCGAAATATTGCCCATTATCCCAAAAGCCTGGGTGATATGGATGGGCAGGAAAGGCGGGCGCCCATATCAGATTGCCCCCACCGCCCAGATACCACTTATCTTCCCGCTCCAAAAAAGCACAAATCTGCCCGGCCACAGGCCGGCTGTCGCTCATTGGCCGGCACCTCGCCTAGAAACCCAGATCATACCCTTTATGCACCACCAGGCCTATCTGTTCCAGATGGCCGGTGCGACCGTTATACCACAAAAGCCAGCTGTCGCTATCCTCATCGTAGAGTGCGAACGGTTTGTAGCAGGCCTCGCTGTCCCAGGCTCCCTCTGTGGGGGAGATGATAGGATTCCCCTTGTATCGCTCCCAGTTGGTGATGCCGTCAAAGGAGCGGGCCATGCCGATGTGGCAGCAGCGCTCGTGGTTGAAGCCGATATAGAACATGACATAATAATCTTCCAGCTTTATCACCTGGCAGGCTGTCACTTTGTGCTGTTCCCAGGGATGCTCGGGTGCCGGCCGGAAGATGGGATTGTCAGTGTGTTTATGCCATACAAGGCCGTCGCTGCTCTCGGCGTAACCGATGGCATCGGGCTCACGGTTTTTGTCCCCGGCGGAATACCACATGCGGTATTTGCCCATCTCCTCATCCCACAAAACATGCGGGCACATCACCGCCGCCTTTTCCCAACTCAGTTCGGGGACGAGGACCGGCTTTTCACTGCGCCGCTCCCAGATCACCCCATCCCGGCTCGTGGCATAACCAATGCGGGAACAGCCTTCCGACCGTCCCGTATACCACAAATGATAGCCGTCCTCCCGGCGGAGGACCGATGGGCGGTTGATATTGTCTTCCCAGCCGGTAGCCGGATTAGGTGCTAGAACGATGATAGGTGGCCCCCAGTGCCGGCCGTCCAGGCTTTCGGTGAGGGCGATGCTTTTCTGCGGCCGCCAGGAGAACCACATGCGGTATATGCCGTTCTCTTTCAGGAGAGTCAGGTCGAAACAGGTGCCCAATTCGCCTCCCAAAACGGGATTGCCGGACCATTTTTCCCAAAGGTGTTGGCGGTCGCCGTGTTTGCTATCGCTGTCCATGATGCTGCCTAGCCTTTCTTATTCTTATACTTATAACCATAATGATAATGATACGTTAACGTAACTGATTCTCCTCTCTCAATATATGAGAAAATCATATCGACAAGTGGGCTAAATGCCGGAAAATCCGGCGACCGGCGGAGGGATTGGCGGCAGGTTAGGAAGCTCGGGAAGCGAAGTAAACCGCTCAAGAAGGTGATCTCAAATGTTCCCTCTGATCATGACCTCCGCCCAGGCGGAAGAGGTACATAATGTATCTTTGCGCATTTTGGAAGAGATCGGTGTGCGCCTGGAACATGACGCCATAGTGGAGCGCATGGTTGCCGCCGGCGCCAGATTGGGTAGGGAAGCTCAGGTGGTGCATTTCCCGGCCGGCATGGTCCGGGATTACCTGGCGGCGGCGCCGCAGGAAGTGATTTTGCATGGACGCAACGGCGACACTTTTAGGTTGACCGCAGACAGCGAAGCCATCTACTGGACCAACCCGGCGATGTATATCTGGGATGGACGCACCCGATGCCGGATTACCACCCACCATCTTGCCGCCATAGCCCGCCTTTGCACCTTCTTGCCCAACGTGCATGGCGTGATCGGCACGGCGCTCGCCGATACCAACCCGGCCTGCAGCGATTTTGTCGGCCTGCGCGTCATGGCCCAGAATACAGGCAAACACCTGCGGGTGCTTTGCTCTTCGCCTCTGGGCGCCGAAGCCATCAGCGAGATGAAAACGGTTTTTCCCGGCAATTGGTTCAGCATGGGCTTTACGGCCCACGGCCCGCTGCGCTGGACCCATCTGGCATTGGACATATTCAGGAAAACTGCCGGAAAACGCATTCCGGCGACCATCAACGGCGAGCCGATGGCCGGCGTCACCGGTCCGGTCAGTCTGGCCGGCACCATAGCCGTAGGCAATGCGGAGATCCTGGCCGGCATCGTCGTCAATCAGGTTCTGGAGCCGGGCAGGCCGGTGATATATAACCTAGGCCTGGCTCATGTGATGGATATGAAAGCAGCGACAGCCGTCACCGGCGGTCCGGAAAATTGCCTGCTGGCGGCGGCCTCGGCCGCTATGGGCCGTTTTTACCGCTTACCGTCATCTTCCTGGGCGTCGACGGATGCGGTCTTTGAAGATGAGCAGGCCGCTTTGGAGAAGATGTTTGCTTTATATACGCATGTGGAGAACCAGGTGAACCTGATCTGGGGGCTGGGTCAGCTGGAATCGGAGTTGACCATCTCGTTAAGCCAACTTTTGATCGACAACGAGATGATCGAGTATATCCGGCATTATCGCCGCGGCATCCCCTTCGGGGCAGAGGACCTGGCTTTGGACACCATCCGCCAGGTAGGCATCGGCGGCAACTTCCTCGACACGGAACATACCTATCGGAACTACCGCACTCACCTGTTCCAGCCCTCGCTCCTCAATCGCCAGAGAAGGGAGAATTGCCCGCAGGACTTGGCCGAACGGGCGCGGGAGCTGGCGGCAAGCTTGCTTTCCGGAACAAAGGAAGGGGAGAAGGAGCAGAAGAAGGTGGGGGAGGAAATCAGCTGGCAGGAACTGGTAAATATAGAAAACCGGTATTTGGCTAAGCTCAAATAAGCAGCTACGGTGCACCTGGGAATAAGCCGAGCAGTCATGTTAAATTACCGGAGATGAGGAAGGACGATTTTGTCTATTGGCGTAATGAGACATTGTTGTTTCAAAATATTTATATAGGAGTGCATGTGTGCAATGAACCTCGCTAGTTTGCGAAATCAAATTCCCTGTTTGCAGCGGGTGACCTATCTTAACAGCGGTTCCTTTGGTCCCACCCCCCAGCCTGTTGTCGATGCGCAGCAGGCTGTTTTGCTCGAACAGCTGCGCATGGGCGGTTCGGCCCCGCCGGTCTCCCAGATGCTTGGCGAAATAAATGAAGCCTGCCGGGAAACGGTAGCCCAGGCTGTCGGTGCCGAGCCGGAAGAGATAGCTTTGACGCAGAGCACATCGGACGGGATCGGCATTGTGGCGGCGGGTATCGACTGGCGTCCGGAGGATGAGGTGATCACTTCCAACCTGGAACATGTCTCAGGTGTTTTGCCCTGGCGCCAGGCGGCTTTCCGCTACGGCATCAAGGTGGTAAACCTGGAAGATAAGCAAGGTTACCTCACGGTCGAGGATTTTGCCGCCGCCATAACGCCGCGCACCAGGTTGATCTGCCTCAGCCATATTGCCTGGAACAGCGGGGCGGTGCTGCCGGTGCCGGAGGTCTGCGCTCTGGCGGCCAAGCGTGGTATCATGGTGCTGGTCGACGGCGCCCAGTCGGCCGGGCAAATTCCTCTGAACATGCATGAACTGGGCTGCCACTTTTACTCCCTGCCCGGACATAAGTGGATGATGGGGCCGGTCGGCACAGGAGCATTATATGTGCGGCGTGATATGATACCCCAGCTTTATGCCAGCAGAGCCGGTTGGGCCTCCATTTCCGGAGACGACCAGGGCGGGGCGATCAGCTTCCATACCGGAGCGCGCCGCTATGAAGCCGGCACCATACACAGCCCGGCCTATGCCGGCTGGCGGGCGGCGATCCAATTCGTGGCCACCCAGGGAGCTGACGAGATGTATGCCCGCATCAAGCAGCTGGCGCGGGAAGCACGGGCCATCTTCCGCAAGGTCCCTGGCTGCGAAATCCTGGGCCCGGACGACAGTGCTCTCTGGAGCGGGCTCTTACCTATGCGCATTTCCGGATGTGATCCCAAAACGCTGGTGGAGCGGCTGTGGAAGGAACATAACATCATCACCAGGTGGATCCCGAAGCCATATGCCCTGCGCATTTCCCTGCATGCCTTTGTTACCGTTGAGGAGCTGAAACGGACGGCCGAGGTGATCAGCCGGATTTGCTGCTGAAGGCGTGAAGGCAAAGCAGGGCAGGGCAGGGCAGGGTTAAATGCCCTCCTTGATCAGGTTTCAGTTATCAGGTGGCTGCTGTCAGACGAGGAGGGCGGATTTATGTTTTGCACCGTCACCTCCAGATGGTCGCTGGTAAAGCTGCCCCGCCAGGTGATCACGGTGTAACAAAAAGGTGCTTCACATAAGGCCGGTACGCACAAGTAGGCGCATCCGCCCTCCTTGATCAAAGGTGTGCCGGGGTGGTAGTGTCCGCTGATCGCCAGGACAGGTGCTTCTTCCTGCATTTCTTTCATGATGGCGGCGATGTTGATATATCCATAGGGACAGTTGGTGGCGCCGGGCGGCAGGACCGGGACATGCTGAAAGGCCACGAGCGGGCCGTCATGACCAAGCCGGGCTGCCTGCAGGCGTGCCAAGTTTTGAGGACTTCTCCAGGCGTTATACTGAGGCCTCTCCTCATCGATAAAGGCCAGAAAGCGCACCGCCCCTATCTCCAGCATCTCCGGCGGCCGGTCGAATATGGCATAGAATTGCCCGGGAGCAGGATCGTGGTTGCCGGGAATGACCAGGACCGGTGCGGCTAGTTGAGCAAGGATTTCCTTTATACTTAGCAAGCGGTTACCGGCATCGACGTCCTGCGGCTGGTCGATCAAGTCGCCCAAAACCAGCACCACATCAGGGTGAATGGTGGTGTTTAGAGTATGCACCACCTGTTCCAAGAGGAGGCGCCCCAGCTCTTTGCGCCGGCGTGGGTGGGTAGAATCGGCGGCATCATGTATGTCCGCGATGGCGGCGATGCGGAATACCACGGGAAAACACCTCGGCTATCTCTTGCCGTTCCGTTTATGACATTGAGTGCTTAATTATACATACTATGGGTCTTTCCTCCCGGCTATCACCGTGCCGGCCGGCCTGGGTGCCATCTGGCTTGGGCTGCCGGCCGGCGGCGGAATAATATCGGAGGAAAGAATGGAGGTGAAAAGAAGGAGATGCGGTGATTGTGGTGAATCGATTCAGCAAGACAAAGGGGAGAGTTTAGTTGGCCAGAGCCACCTTGATCGACATTGCCAGGAAAGCAGGTGTTTCCCGAACCACGGTGTCCTATGTGCTGAACAATAAGGCAGACGCCCGCATTTCTCCTGAAACCAGGGAACGGATTCTCCAGGCAAAGATGGAACTCGACTATCAACCCAATCTGGTGGCGAGGAGCCTTCGTACCCGGTGCACGCAAACAATTGGCGTTATGGTGGGCAACATGATCGTCAAGAATTTCATGCTGGCAGTGGCCGGGATACAAAAAGCCGCATTTCGGCACCATTACCACGTTTTGCTGGCCGACACTCAAGGACGCAACGAATCGTATATAGAGCATATAAAGCTATTGTCGCAGAAGAACGTGGACGGGCTCATTATCATTACTGCTACCAGGTATATAGACAGTAAATTACCGGAGTTTTTAGCGCAATTGTCTATACCGACCGTCTTTGTGAACAGACCCTATTCTGAGGAAGGCACACCTCTACCGGTACCTACCGTGTATGTGGATTTTGAAAAAGCCATGTACGACGCTGTTCAATATCTGATCGGGCTTGGTCACAAGGCGATCGGCTTCGCGGGTGCCAATATGCAAAACCTGTCTGTGAAAATACGCCGGGACGGGTATGTAAAAGCCATGAGTCAGGCAGAGCTGGCCATTGATCCCGGCTGGATGGTGGCTGAGCCCGAGGGCCTTTCCACATATGCTTTTGGTATGAAATCAGCTCCCAAGTTGATCGGTAAAGGTGTGACGGCTATTGTGACGGTTAACGACGAGGTGGCGGCGGGGGTGATGCATTATGCTCAGCAACAAGGTATAAAGGTGCCCGGTCAATTGTCGGTGATCGGGCACGACAATCTGGATACGGTGAAGTATATCCAACCTAGGCTGACTACCGTGCAACATCCGTCGCAAGAAGCGGGGGTGATGGCCTTTGAGATGCTGCTGGAATTGATGGGCGATCCGGAATGGAAGTCTAAGGCGGAAAAAGCTTTGGCCCTTTATTCCACAGTTTTGATACGTGACAGCACCGATGCACCGCCGGCCTGAACCGGTCTCACGCTCAGAGCAATCTCTGGTCCGGACAGGTGGATAGATCTGGGACGGCAGGTATGGTGCTAAAGAGGAGGTGTCGTATGAAAAAATCCAGGCTTCACCTGCTAATTTGTTTGTGTTTGCTCGTGAGTGGCAATTGGCTATATATATGGGATGGGGCAAGCCGGGCTGCTGAGGTGAATCTGTTGCGCAATCCGGGTTTTGAAGAGCAGGCTGTCGACGGGTCGCCTGTTGGTTGGGAACCATTTTCACAAAGCAAATTCGGCAACGGCATCGTACTGGATTCGGGAAGAGCCTATGCCGGAGAATGGGCTCTTGCTTTCACCACTCCGGTGCCCAATGCCGCCATCGGCATGCGCAGCAACCCCATTCCCGCCGTGCCCGGTGCGGTTTACAAAGCTTCAGTTTACATATATTCGGATGCTGCCCGGGGCAAAGCCACTCTATATATTGATTTTTGGGATAAGAACAAAAAGCGCATCGCCCATCAAATCATGACCAACACCCGCTTTGAGGAGTGGGAAAAACTGGAAGTCGTCTTGCAGGCTCCCCCTGAAGCCGTTTGGGTGTCCATAATTGTTTACCGCACCAACCGCTACGGCGGCGTGCAGCTTTTCGACGAAGCTTTTCTGACCATCGTCGAAGAGGGTGAGGAGGCGATGGCGGCGGAAACAGGGGAAATCGAAGCATCAACTGCTGCCGTCGGCGTCAATTTGCTGCGCAATTGGAGCTTTGAGGAACAGGATGAAAAAGGAGCGCCTGTCGGTTGGGAGGCCTTTTCCCAGAGCCGGTTCGGTAACGGCATGGTATTGGACAAGGGGAAGGCCTACCACGGGCAGTGGTCGCTCGCTTTCACCACTCCGGAGCCCATTGCCAGTCATGGCATGCGCAGCACTCCGATACCGGCTGTTCCCGGAGCCGTCTACCAGGCTTCCATTTATGTTTATTCTGATGCGGCCCGGGGCAAGCCAGCGCTCTACATTGATTTTTGGGATAAGAATAAAAAGCGTATCGCTCACAAAATCGTACATACCAGTGAGTTCGAAAAGTGGCATAAACTGGAAGTGACCTTGGCGGCCCCCCCTGAAGCCGTCTGGGTTTCCATAATTGTTTACCGGACAGCATCGGGCACCATCGGCATTCAGCATTTCGACCAGGCCTCATTGATGATCGTTGAGCCGGCCAAAACGGAGACTGCCGGGGTGGCAGCGGGAGATCTCTATGTGGCAGATCAGGTGCTTGATTACACCCCGGCTCACGGCAGTGTGGTCACCACCAATCCACCTTCGTTTATATGGGTACCGCCGGCCGCCGAAGGTTACACCTACACCTTGGAATACTCCACCGACCCCAATTTTTCGCCGGAGGATACCACCCGGGTGGACAATATCGATATCAGCATCTACACCCCTGCCGACATTCTGGACGCCGACAAGACCTGGTATTGGCGGGTGAGAGCCTTCGACGCCACCGGCAAAGCCTTTCCGCCCACATCTGTCAGGGCTTTCAACATCAGCCCTGATGCCGCCGTGTTGCCATTGCCGCCGCTTTCAGAGGTGCGGGCGAAGATTCCTCCATCTCACCCGCGATTATATGTCACTCCCGACACTTTGGCTGAGTGGCGACAAAAAAAGGAGGAGGACTTGCTAATAAAAATTATCTGGCGGGGTATCAGTACCAAAGCCGTTATGGCCGCCATCGAGTCTCTGCCGCCCGAGCCGCCCTCCGCCAGGCCCGGCGGGATATGGGATGTAGATAAATACAGAGAAGCCAATGCCATAGCCAATGCGGTGGCGGAGAAATTGGAAACACTCTCCTTCGCCTATTTGATCAGTGAGAATCCCAGATATGGGGAGGCGGCCAGGCGCCTCATCATGCATGTGGCATCTTGGGATCCCGCAGGGGCCACCAGTGCGGCGGTTAACGACGACACCTCCAGGCCCCTCCTCCTCAGCCTAAGTCGGGCCTATACCTGGGCTTATCATGCTCTATCTCCCGAGGAGCGGGAAAAAGTGCGCCAGGTGATCAGGATCAGAGGTGATGAAGCATATAGGATTTTGAAGGCGGCGCCATATGAGAGCAATCCCTATGGCAGCCATAACGGCAGCACTATATGCTTCCTCGGCGAGGTGGCCATCGCTTTCATGTCCGAGATTCCGGAGGCGGAAGTCTGGCTTGATTATGTGACCCGTATCTTCTTCGCCGTCTATCCGGCCTGGGGAGGGGACCCCGGTGGTTGGGCGGAAGGGCCTCGCTACTGGGGAGCCTCGATGAACAACGTCTTCAATTACGCCGATGCTGTGAAAGCAGCCACCGGCCTGGATTTATACCGCAAGCCTTTCTTTCGGAACACAGGTACCCATCGCCTTTTGACCCAGCCCCCTTATAGCAAAATGGGACCCTTCGGCGATTTCGCCGACAACCCTCCAACGATGGGAACTGCAGAGGCCATGCTGCACCTGGCTACTGTGTATCAAAACCCGCATTACAAGTGGTATGCCGATCAGCTGGGAGCTTCTGTTGCCGCCGGCATCCGAGGATATATCAGGGCCTGTTTATATAATTACAACATAAAGGGAGAGTCTCCGGTAGATTACCCGACAGGAGCTTATTATGCCGATATTGGTTGGGTGGTTTTTCACCATCGTCTTGTGGCTCCTCCTGCGGAGCGGCTGCAGTTCATGTTTAAAAGCAGTCCCTATGGTTCGTTCAGCCACAGCCTGGCCGACCAGAATTCCTTTACCTTGGAAGCCTTCGGCACTCCGCTGGCCATTTCTTCAGGCTACCGGCCATGGTACGGCAGCGTGCATCACACTGGATGGACCAAAACCACCCAGGCTCACAACAGTATTCTGGTAGACGGGCAGGGGCAGAAGATCAATTCACTGGAAGCCAAAGGTGAGATTCTCAGTTTCCTCAACGGCGCCTCTTTCGGCTATACCGCCGGAGAAGCCGCCCGGGCTTATATTACTCCGCTCAATCGCTTTACTCGCCATGTAGTTTATATCCGTCCCGATCTCTTTGTTTTGTTCGATGATTTGCACACTCCCAAACCCGGCACCTTCAGCTGGTTGCTGCATACATATCACCGGATGGATATAGACCCCGAGAAAAACCGCATGTTTTTGGCCGCCGGCTCGGCAACTTTAGACGTCAGGTTGTGGAGCGGCAGCAAACTGACATACAGACAGACCGACCAGTTTGCCGTGCCCCTCGATGAGCCTATGGATAAACCGATGCAATGGCACATTACCGCCACCACAGAGGAACAGGCGGACAAGGCCTACTTCCTGGTCCTGTTGGCGCCGGCTTATGGCAGTGAGATGCGCTCCTTCCATGCCGAGCCCCTTTCGATAACCTCCAGTACAGGCTTAGGGCTGAAGATAGAAGAGGATGGTAAAGAGGTGGTCGTGCTCTTCCGCAGGTTTGATGGTATGGGCGAGGTGACGGGCGGCGGTTTGGCGGCGGATGGAACCGTAGCTGCCTGGCGGCAATCCCCAAACGGGGGTGGCGCCGTGGCTCAAGAGCACGGGCTGCTGCTGGCGGGCGGCAAAAGCTGGCGAGTGGCTTCGGGATTAAGCCTCACCTCCACAGTGGAGATCGATGCCGAGATGACCATTGCTCCTTCCGGCATCTCGGGCAGCATCGTCTATCCGGCCGTTCCGGGTGCTCAGCCGTTCATGGTGGAGATGAAGCTACCGGGTATTCCGGCGGTGGAGAGAGTTAATTCTACAGGCAAATTAGCGAGTTGGTATTGGGATGGTGATACGGGCAGATTGGTTTTACATCTCTATCCAGGCGAACATCAGTTAACTATCAGTGTTAAAAATTAGAACCGGGAAATATCATCAACAAACAGGGAGGAAAACTAAATGCGTAAAAACAGATGGATTCGGGTCTTGCTTGTGTTGTCCATGTTGCTGTTACTGACGGGTACCACTGCTGCGGCACGCACCAAGCTGACGGTGGGTACCTGGCTGGCGGTGGCCGATTGGGAAAGTCAGTATGGAGACCAGATGAATGTTTTCCGCAAAAACAATCCCGACATCGAACTGGAAGTGATCACTATTGCCTCCAGTCCTGAATATGCCGCCAAGATATTAATGCTGTGGGCTACCGGCGGTACCGAACTACCCGACGTCATGCAGGTCCCGCCGGAGCAGGTGGCGCCGCTGGTCAATGCCGGTATATATGAGGATTTAAGGCCGTGGGTAGCGAGAGATCCAAGTGTGAATATCAATGAGTGGCTGCCCGGGGCTTTGCACGCCGTTCAGTTTCAGGGTGTTATGTTCGGTGTGCCGGCTTATGTGGTGAACTACACATATGCCTACAATAAAGATATCCTGGCTTCCAGAGGCATCGTGCCTCCCAGCCTCTATGAGCGCGTCAGTTGGGCACAGATTGAGGAAATTGCCAAAAAAGCTCACTATGATGCCGACGGCGACGGCAGCCCGGAGATATGGGGCTACTACCACGGCACTTCCTATACGGAACTCCTGCCGCTGGTTTTCCAGGCAGGCGGCACTATCTTTGATGATAACCAGCTAATAAAATTGAACACGCC
Source organism: Bacillota bacterium (assembly GCA_012840225.1). Taxonomy (GTDB): domain Bacteria; phylum Bacillota; class Limnochordia; order DTU080; family DTU080; genus DULU01. Next base: position 2,324 of record DULU01000105.1, on the reverse strand, counting down.
TGAGGTTATCGAGGGTGTCAACTGGTTGGTCAACCTGATCCGCAGTGGTTGGCATGGAGGGAACAGAACTGCTTTTTACAATCAGCAAGTGGCCACCATGCGTTTCGGCAGTTGGGAGATGCCCAATATTATTAGTTCGCAGGTGCCGATGGGCGTCACTTCCGGCATCCAGCATAAGGTGGCAAGCGAAGTGGCATATATCACCCCCTACTGCATGACTTCGTCGTCAAAAAACAAGGATGCCGCCTGGAGATTCCTGAAGTGGCAGACTACCAGGGAAAGCCAGAACTACGTGGCTGCCAGGCCCAGGGTGCCCGTGCGTCGTGATGTACAAATGCCCGCCCAGTTCAGAGAGTTGCTTACCGGGCTGATCAATGCGCTGGAAGTATCTCTGAGCTATCCCTATCATGTCCATTCCAACAACATACAGACACTTTACAACAGGTTGGCTGCCCCCATTTTCAGGCTGGAACAGGCTCCCGGAGCGCTCCTGCCCGTAGTTCAGGATGCCATCAATGCCTATCTGAAGGAGCAGATGTAAACAGCACACAGCACAGGATAAAACAACTCAGAGCAAGCCATCTGTCGGCTGATTTGTTTACCGGATCACCATAAGCCGAGCAGCCGGAGGTAGCGTCCGGATATGGAAAATGCCCTAAAAGCTCAATAGGATCGAGCTTTTGGGGCTTTTCTTATTCCGGGGTTTGTTACGAAAACAGATTTCTTAAATTGGTGATGGTTAGCGCGACACAACCCCCTGTGAATAGATTGAATAATACGGCCGTTACAGGGTTGGTTGATAATGTTCACCTGATCATAGTTGACAAATTAACCTAATGCCGCTTATCATTTAATGAGGAGGCATAGTTGTCCATTTTAGCCTGACCAACTAGGAGGTGAGCGGCAAGAAACAAAAATTAACCGGCGATTTGAATGGGAAATTTTGACGCTGATGCTTTGGGAAGTAGTGGGAAAACAACATACACTTTAGCAGGTAAAACAAATGGTTTACATGATAAACAAAGGTAAGTTGGGGTGTGACCCATCGATGCAGGGTCTCGAGTCTGAAGGGTGAGTTGAAAATTATACACTTTAGGAGGTAATGGCATGAAAGAGAAGTTGACTTTGATTGTTATGGCCCTGGTTATGGTGTTGGCAGCTTCTACATTTGTCCAGGCGGAAAAGATTGAGTTGACACTGCTCGGCATGCCACATGCCAACAACCCGGAGTGGAATGAAGCCGGAATAGCGGCTTGGAAAGAAGCCAATCCGCAGTATGCTCACGTGGAAGTGTCCCTGGTGAATGCCTTCGCAGCGCAACTTGATGTGATGACTGCGGGTGGTACTCCGCCGGATATCGTTCACCAGTCCAGCTCCAACATTCCCGGTATGGTCTACAAAGGCCACCTGATGGACTTGGGTGATTTCATTAAAAAAGACAGCAGCTTTAATCTGGCCAGCTATGTCCCCTCGGCACTCGAAGCCGGTAGGTACAAAAACGTGCAGTACGGCTTGCCGCGCGCTTGGTCGGCCGTGGGCGTAATGTACAATAAAGAACTCCTTGAGACCCGTGGTTTGGCTGTGCCGCCCAACGATTGGACCTGGAATGATTTGCTGAACACTGCCCGCAAGGCCACTTTTGACAGCGACGGCGACAACCTGCCCAACACATACGGCTTCGGCGATCAATATACCAGCCATCACCGCTGGCCGATCTGGGTGTGGAACACCGGAGGCGACCTGCTCAATGAGGCTCTCAACGTGGCTACTCTGACCGATCCGAAAACGGTGGACGGAGTATCCTTCCATACCAGCCTTTATACAGAATACGGCGTGGCGCCGCGGATCGTGGATAATGTATTGGTCGGCTCCAGCCTCACCAGCAGCGCCAGCGGCGCTTCCATCCCGCGTGACCTGTTCCATCGCGGTTACATGGCTTTCTTCCAGGGCAGCCGGTTTGATCGTCCGACCACCGATCGGTTCGTCTATGGCGTCCTGCCTCTGCCCAAGGGACCCGGCGGCGACACCAGCGTGATGGTGATGGACTTCTACGCCATCCACAGCTCCTGCAAACATCCGGAGATAGCTTGGTCCCTGGTCAAATTCCTGACCTCTACCGAAGGTTATGCCGTAGCCCAGAGTCCCGACAAGACCTATTACTGGGCACTTTCGCCGCATATCAGACAGGTGCAGCAGACGTTGATTCCGGCGCCTGAGGAGCAAGCCCTGAACTGGATCAAGGTGGCGGAAAATGCTCGCCGGCCCGCTTCCGTACATCCGGCGATCGGCATCATCGGGCTGGACTTCAACTCCGTCTTCAAAGG
>DULU01000104.1 GCA_012840225.1 Bacillota bacterium | reverse complement strand
ATGGTCACCTCGGCGAAAAACTGGCGAAAAACAAATGGCCACATCTCTCCCGGGCCGGACAAAAGCCCAGCTCAGCATCTGGAAAGGGTAATAATTTTCTGCTCCCCTTTTAGCCTGAACAGATGAAGCATTCCGACACATGATGTAAACTGCCCGGTAAGCCAGGCCCTACCCCCACCCCAGAATCTGCCCTTCATTTGCCCTGCGAGCGAAGAGAACGATGCATTATCGCAACAGTATAGAGGCGTGCGTCCTGAAGGTAATTGACTAAATTGTCACATGTAGCGGCAATGAGTTGATTGGCAAATATAGAGGGTATTGCTTAAAGGTGTAGTATACAGAATCAAGCATGTTTATAAAATGCTACCCCGACAAAGAAGTTCAACAAAATAGGAAAGGGATGATCAAAGTGAAGCGTTTCTATCTTGTATGGCTTGCCGCCCTGCTCTGCCTCCTCTGCCTTCCCGGCATGGTCTCGGTGGCCGGTGCAGCCAAAAAGCCTGTCGTAGTCTGGTTCTATACAGGGAACACTACTGTGGCCGAATGGGCTGAAGCCTTCGAAAAGCAGTTCAATGCCACTAACCCCGATATCGAGCTTTCGTTTGATCTTGTGGATTATGCTTCCATCTCAGAAAAGATCATCATCGCTTCCGCCTCAGGAGTGGGTCCGGATATCTCCTATCTGGCTGCCAATTTGATCCCCGAGCAGATAGTCAGAGGTCTCACTTATCCCCTGAACGCTTATCTGGACAGGTATCCCGATAAAAACGACTTTATACCCGACCTTTTCGCCAGCGTGACCGACGAAAAAGGACAAATTCATGCCATGCCGTTTGCCATGTGGAGCATTTATGACCTATACAACATGAACGTGCTCGCCGAAGCCGGCGTTTCCCCACCTCAGGACTGGGACAGCATGATCGCCGCCGCCCGCAAGATGACCTTAGTGAACGCCGACCGCACGGTGGCAAGATATGGCTATGCGGCGCCCCAAAGTGGCACATTCTGCCTTTACAACCTGCAGATGCATATGGAACAGTTAGGCAGGGGCTTTCTCTACATTGGCGATACGCAGGTGAAACTGAACAACGAGATAGGCATTACCGCCGCCAATTATATCCGGGACCTGTGGCAGGCGGGCATACCTGATTACAATAATGATGCCACCCTTTTAGCCAACAGCGTCATCGGCAAAACAGCCATTCAAGGTTATGCCACCTATAACCTCCTGGACATCAGCCCGGCCGATACTGCCGGCCTGGAGCCGCGGCGAGTGGTGGGACCAAAACCGGGTCAGGATATCGTCCGCTACAACGCCGGCACCTTATATATTCTCCCCACCAGCCAGCATAAAGACGAGGCCTGGCGGGTGATAGAAGCCTTCCTCTCTCCTGAAAACCACCGCTCCTATATCATCGCCCAGGTGTCCTACCTGCCGGTGCGCAAATCGCTGCTCGGCATCATCGGCACTATGATGACCCATCCGATGGTACCCAAGATGGCGGCCACCATGTATTCACCCATGACCACCTACGGCCCGGTGCATGCTTATTGGGTATCCATCAGAAACCAAGGTGCCAGCATCGTTTTGCCTGCGCTGCAAAACAAAGCCGGCCTGCAGACTGCCTTGGAGGAAGCCGAAAGGACTATGAACACCCTCCTGGCGGAAAAGTACGGCTTAATCAAATAGTGAAAACAGCGTCAAGGAAGTGAAGTGAAGTAAAGAGATAAAGAGCGGGCCGAGATAAAGAGCGGGCCATCCCGGCCCGCCTATTTCAGCGCCGTGACTACCCGGTCGGCCAGCTCCCCAAAGACGGCAGCTTCCAAGCTGCCCTCCAGGCGGGCGGCCGGCCGGCCTTTATCACCCATCTCCCGCACGGTGGCGGTGAGAGGTATGCGGGCCAAAAGCGGCACTTTCAACTCCCCGGCCAGCTTCTGCCCTCCCCCTGCACCGAAGAGTTCCGTAATCTTCTCACAATGGGGACAGACAAAATATGACATATTCTCCACTACGCCCAATAAGTTGAGGCCTGTTTTCAGGGCAGCATTGGCCGCCCTCCCAGCCACATCGGCCGCCACTTCCTGCGGCGTGGTCACCAGGATCAGCCCGGCACCGGGGATGAATCTGGCCACATCCAAAGCCATATCGCCCGTGCCCGGCGGCAGATCGAGCAGCAGGTAGTTAAGATCCTTGTTCCAGGCCACATCTTCCAGAAACTGGCGCAACACTTTGCCGAGCATGGGGCCACGCCAGATCACGGGAGAATTATCCTCCACAAAATTGCCCATGGAGATGATCTCGATGCCATCCACCACAATTGGCTGAATCTTCCCATCCTTGGCTTCCGGCCTCTGTCCTTCCACCCCAAGCAGGCGGGCCACGCTGAAACCATAGATGTCGCAGTCGATAATGCCGACCACAAACCCCTTCTCTTGCAAAGCGGCAGCCAGGTTAACCGTGACCGTGGACTTACCCACTCCACCCTTGCCGCTGGCCACTGCCAGAGCCTGCCAGGATCCTACAGGGCTTTGCATGACATCGTCATTATTTGTCTTATCCTTATTATTACCTTTATCTATACAGGCCAAAAGCTTGTCCCCCTTAAGCCGAATACAAAAGTGCAGATGGTGCAGATGCCGGCCTCACTTGGCATCACCGGGCATCATACCTATGATACCATCAATACCATCAATCGTACCACTTGGTCAGCTCTACGCCCCGGTAATAATATTTAAGTATTTCTTCGAAGCCATACCCCATCTTGGCCATGCCGTCCGCTCCGTATTGGGGCATACCCACCCCGTGGCCATAGCCATACTGCACAAAGCGGATTTTCGATCCGGTCACCGACACATCAAACCAATTGGAGCGCAAGCCCAAAGCTTCCCGCAACGCCCGGCCGGTGACGATGGTGTCATTCACCCGCACCGATTTAACTCGCCCGGAGCGGTAGCGCTCAATGACCTCCACCAGCGGATCGGCCGCCACAGTGCCCGAGGCAGCAGCTGCCGCCTCTCCGCTCCGACCGCCGCCGGTAGAGGTCACCTTGATGCGGTTGGGTATACGCTGCACCTTAGCCAGCACTTCGCTAACATCCCGCACATCGACTACAGGGGGCTGTTTGCTGTATGGATCATCGACGCTCCGCAAATAGGGCAGCGGGGAGGACCAGTAGTTTTCCGAATTTTCCGTCCTCCCGCCGCTATCGGAGTGATATACCGCCAGAATCGGCTCATTCTGATAGGTCATTATCAAGCCGCGAGTCTCCTCGACCGCCTGGCTGATCTTGCGCCAGCGCCAGTAATACTCCAAAAAACCGTAGCGGCGGCGGAGTGCCTCTTCGGAAATCCAGGCCTGGCTCGTGCCGTAATGGGTGCTGACCGCCGCCTCGGCGACGCCGGGGACGCCCGTGCCCTTGAGAATGGAGTATATGGTGTATGTTCGGGAAGCTACCGCCTGAGCCTTCAGCGCCTCCAAGCTGAAGGAAGCCGGCATTTCGGCCGCCACCACACCCTTTATATATTCTTCAATATCCATCGTGACTACCTGGCCGATATCATGACGGTATACAGAGACCAGCCTGGCGGAAGGCATCTCCCCGGCATCGGTGACGGGCGGCGGCCCAAACCATCCGCAAAAGAAATAGATGGCCGTTATCGCCAGGGATATATTCAATACATCCCGCCAGCGCAGAAGCCGCCGACCGGATCTGAACCGGGCACAGCGGCGCATATGCCGGCTAAATTCCCCCAAACGGGTGAAAAGCTGCACCTTCCATCTCAAGCGCAGGTACCTGATCAGCAATGCCCCGTATCCCTCGCCTGCTTAAAGAAAATCGCACCTTCAGCATAGTGTCGCGGTGCGGAAAATAGAACTGAAACTGCGGTTGCCGCTCCTCAGCCGTTACCTTCCGGCCGACATTATTAATGATATGCATCAAGGGTTAAGGAGCGACCACGCGCACCTCCCATTTTTGGGTACGCAGCTCATCGGCCAAGGTCTCTGCTCCCTCGGCTTTTTGGAAAGCACCGACCTGGATGTAGAAATACCTCCCGTCACTGGCGAGGAAGGCTCCGGGGTAAAGCCGGCGTACCTCTTCCAAGACGTCCACGGCACTCTCCCGATCGTTATACCGGCCTATTTGTACTTTCCACAAAGCCGTTCCTTCAGCCGCCGCCGAGGAGCCTGCGGGAGAGGTAACAGTGGCGGAGGTAGGAAGAGAAGAAGCTGAAGGCGCCGGCTGCCCACCGGTTGGAGAGGTAGAAGAAGAAGAAGGAGAGGTGGAGGGGGAGGGGGAGGGAGAGGGAGACGGAGACGGGGAAGGTGATGCGGCCGGGGACGGCGTTGAAGAGTTTGTGGATTCTCTCCCCGTAATGCTGGGCAAAGATATTTGCGGCACGGCCACCGCCGGAACATCACCGCTTTCTGGCGCCTGAGCGGCACCCGTACTTGGGCCTGTTCCCACCGTACCCGTCCCTGCGCCCGACCCCGTTACAGTTCCTGTGCCGGGCAGGCTGCTCACCTCTGTAATAGTACCGTTATGTAAAGGAGCGGTTATGCTGCGCACAATCCAAAACATGGTCCCATACCCCAGAAAAAACACCACCACCGACACGAATACCACTTTTAGGGCGAACCACAGGGTATGAGAAGAATTTTCCTTATCCTCAATTTTCTTCCTGGTCGACAATCAGCTCACCGCCTTGTATAAATCAAGCCGTCGGCATTGGCAATAAACTCCAATCACCGTTAATTACGGCATGGCGATGGTTTATTCCTCTCGTTATCAAACCAGGCGCGGCGCACTTCGCCGATTAAATATATCGAACCGGTTACCAGCACCACCTGATCGGCAGCGGCTATCTTTCTGGCCAGTTCTACCGCTTCCCAGGCCTTTTCGCAAACCCATACGGGTAGATCCGGCCTGCTGCCGGCGCTGCCCTTTTGCATTTCAGCCACCACCATTTCAGCCAGGCGAGCGGCCGGGAGCGGTGCCGTGCGTCCGGAAGCCGGCTGGGTGCAGACTATCCCAGCCACCTTGGGCAATAGCAGCGCCAGCTCTTCCTGTACAGGTTTTTCAGCCAGAGCCCCCATCACCAATATGATCCGCCGCCCGGGCAACAAATCGTCGATGGCTTCCCGCAAGGCATAAAACCGGTCGATGCTGTGCGCACCGTCTATTATCACTTGCGGCTTCTCGGCAAGAATCTCCAGGCGGCCCGGCCATCTGACCTTGGCCAAGCCGTCACGCACATGGTCTACGGACACTGGACGGCCGGAGCGTTGCAGGAGATGGCAGGTAGCTGCCGCCACCGCTGCATTGACGATCTGATGCCGCCCTAAAAGGCCGACAGTCAAGTCGCTCCAGCACCAATCCGCTCCGGCAAGATCAAAGCATCCGCCGGATAAATCCCAGCGCTTGGCCCAAAACCGCACTTCTTCAGCCGGCGTCGCTGCAGAGTCGGAGCTGCCGTGGCTGTTCCCACAAATCCCGCCGCCGTCCCCGCTGCCGGTCTCACGGCCGGTCTCACCGCCGGTCTCACCGCCGTTCCCGCCTTCGTTCCCGTCTTGCAACCTGATCACATGGGCTCCCTTGCGGGCCGCCTCTTGCAGCAGAACAGGCCAAACCTCCTCTTTCTGCGGGGCCAGCACCACCGGGCGTCCCGGCTTGATGATGCCGGCCTTTTGTTCCGCTATTTCAGGCAGCGTCCAGCCCAACCGGTCCATATGATCGAAACCGATGGGGGTGATGACGGAGACCTCCGGCTGGACCACATTGGTGGAATCCCACAGGCCGCCCAAGCCGGTTTCTATAACCGCCACGTCCACCTTCACCTGGGCAAAATGGGTGAAAGCCATGGCCGTGCTCATCTCAAACTCCGTGGGATGACCGACATGCTCGGCGGTTTCCCTGGCCAGGATCTTCATCTGTTCGATCAGCGCCAGGAGGTCGGTATCGGCGATCTCCCGGCCCTGCACCATGATCCGCTCGTTATACCGCTCCAGGTGCGGTTTGGAAAAGAGGCCGGTCTTGAGGCCGGCCTCCTGCAAGATTTCCGCCAGCATGCGACATGTCGATCCTTTGCCCATCGTCCCGGCTACATGGATGACCGGATAAGTCAACTGGGGATGCCCGAGTGCCTCCATCATATAGGCAATGCGGTCCAGGGTGAGCACTTCCCCATATTTGGCCAAACCGGCCAAATAGGCCAACCCTTCCTGTACAGCTTTTTCCTTCTTTTTCTCAGCCAAGGTGTCTCCGTCCTCTTCTCCATCCAGTCTATTCCAGTCGGGCATAGGAGGCGGGTTTTCCGGCTGCCCCACACCGGCCGTCGTCCCTGGCGGCTGGATCAGCCCTCCAATTCGGCGAGGCGGGCCGCCAGCTTCTCTCTTTTTTCTTCCAGGGCGGCCAGCTGCTGCCTGGCGCCGGCCACCACTTTTTCGGGCGCCTTCTCCAGGAAGCTCTTGTTGGCCAGGCGCTGGCGCACCTTCTCCAGCTGGGCTTCGGTCTCCGCCTGTTCCTGGCGCAGGCGGGCCAGCTCCTCCTCTATATCCACCAGATCGGCGAGCGGCAAAAAGATCTCCACTCCTCCAGCCACTGCGGCCAGAGCTTTCTCCGGCGGAGCGCTTGTCTCCTCCTCCACGGTCAGGCTGGCCAATCTGGCGAGGAAGGAGATCATCTCGGCATTCTCCTTCAGCACCTGCCCGCGCTGATCGTCGGCGTGAACCACCGCCCTGATCTGCCGCTGCGGCGGCACGGCCTTCTCCGCCCTGATATTGCGAACAGCCCGCACCACTTCCATGATCATGCCGGTATATTGCACCGCCTCCTCATCATCCGCCGGCCAGCCTTCCGCTGCCGGAGACTCTGCCGGCCAGGGAGCCAGCATGATGGAGAGCCCCTCGGTCGGCAGATGCTGCCAGATCTCCTCGGTGATGAACGGCATATACGGGTGGAGAAGCTCCAGGGTATGCCGCAGCACATAGAAAAGCGTCGCCTGAGCCGCCTGCCGGCTCTCCTCGCCCATACGGCCATATAACCGCGGCTTAATCATTTCGATATACCAGTCGCAAAGCTCGCTCCAGATGAAGTCATATATTGTCTGCGCCCCTTCGCCGACTTCATAGCGCTCCAGGTATCTGGTGACCTCTTGCGCCACCTGATGGAAGCGGGTGAGAATCCAGCGATCGACGAGCTCAAAGCGCCACTTGCCCGAGACCGCTTCACCGGCAGCCGGCGGGGTGAAGTCCGCCAGGTTCATCAAGGCAAACCGGGAAGCGTTCCAGATTTTATTGGCAAAATTGCGGCTCGCTTCCACCCTCTCGGGATGATAACGGGTATCGTTCCCCGGCGCCACACCGGTGACCAGAGTGAAGCGCAGGGCATCGGCGCCATATTCACTCACCAGCTCCAATGGATCCACCCCGGTGCCTCTGGAACGGCTCATCTTCCGCCCCAGCGCATCACGGACCAGGCCGTGCACCAATATATCGGAAAACGGCTTTTTCCCGGTGAACTCCAGGCCGGAGAAAATCATACGGGCCACCCAGAAGTAGATGATGTCATAGGCCGTGATCAGCACCGTGGTAGGATACCAGAATGCCAGGTCGGCCGTTTCCTCCGGCCAGCCCATGGTGGAGAAGGGCCACAAAGCCGAGCTGAACCAGGTATCCAGCACATCGGGATCCTGCTCCAGCCCCTCCTTCGGTCCCCGGCACTTCGGACAGGATTCAGGATCCTCCCGCAGGGCGAACTGTTCGCCGCAGGACCGGCAGGTCCAGACCGGAATGCGATGTCCCCACCACAGCTGCCTGGAGATGCACCAATCCCTGATATTCTCCATCCAGTACAGATAGTTTTTTGTGAATCGGTCGGGCACAAAGCGGATATCCCCATCCCGCACGGCCTTGATCGCCGGCTCGGCCAAGGGTTTCATGCGCACGAACCACTGCTTGGAAACGAGCGGCTCCACCACCTCGCCGCAGCGGTAGCAATGGCCCACGGCATGCACATGCTCCTCCGTCTTGACCAAAAGCCCCAAAGCTTCCAGATCCGCCACCACTTTGCGCCGGCACTCCAAAACCGGCAGGCCGGCATAGGCTCCGGCTTCCCGGGTCATGCAGCCATCTTCGCCGATCACCGCCACCTGGGGCAGTTGGTGCCGCCGCCCGATCTCAAAGTCGTTGGGGTCATGCGCCGGGGTAACCTTCACCATCCCTGTGCCAAAGGCCGGATCGACGAATTCGTCACCCACCACCGGGATCTCCCGGTTCATCAGCGGCAGGATCACCGTCTTGCCGATCATGCCCCGATAGCGCCCATCTTCAGGGTGCACGGCCACCGCCGTGTCGCCCAGCATAGTCTCCGGTCTGGTGGTGGCCACCACGGCATAACCATCGCCGCCGGTGTAAGGATATTTTATATACCACAGGTGACCCGGGTCTTCCTCATGCTCCACCTCCAGATCGGAAAGGGTGGTATGGCAATGGGGGCACCAGTTGACAATGTAGCTATCCTGGTAAATCAGACCCTTTTCATACAGGCGGATAAAAGCTTCCCGCACCGCTTTGGACAAGCCCTCGTCCATGGTGAATCGGTGTCTGGACCAGTCGCAGGAGTCGCCCAGCTTCTTCATCTGACTGGTGATATTCTGATTGTAATGCTCCTTCCAGGCCCACACCTGCTCCAGGAACTTCTCCCGGCCCAGATCGTGCCTGGTCAGCCCTTCTTCCTTCCGCAGGCGCTCCTCCACCTTGATCTGGGTGGCAATGCCGGCATGATCGGTGCCCGGCAACCAAAGGGTGTTATATCCCTGCATGCGCCGCCAGCGCACCAGCACGTCATGCAAGGTATGCTGCATGGCATGTCCCATATGGAGGGATCCGGTTACATTCGGCGGTGGGATGACGATGCAGAAATTCTGGCGCTCCGGATCCATCGTCGCTTTGAATAACTCATTTTCCTCCCAGAAACGATACCACTTCTCTTCCACCACCCCCGGATCATAAACTTTCGGCAAGCCTTCGCCGGACCTCTCCATCTCAGCCATCGCAAACCATCCTTTCCTTTGTCTCCCTTTCCTTTGACTATCCATATGAAAAACCGCGTCCTTTCTTCATTGACGAAAGGACGCGGCTTATTCTCGCGCGGTACCACCTTTATTCCCCATCCACCATTGCCGTTGCCGCCGGGAGAGCATTTTTGCGCCACCTGGAACAAACAGGCAAAGCAAAGAGTGACGGGGCTCTTTCCGTGCGCAATAACGGGCGCACTTCCCGTTCAGCCTAACCCGCTCCGCTCTGCCTCCCGCCTCATGCCGAAGGCGAGGGCGGCTTGTCGATCCGGCGGGCTCAGCCCGACGCTCCGGGGCGACCTTCACGGTATCTGCCGGAGCGCCTCTCAGCGGCTCAGCGCTCCTCTCTGAAGGCAGGTGGCCCCGCTACTCCTCCCCATCATCGCTTCTTGTGCTTTTTTGCATTTTATCCCATCTTAACCTCGATCATGCGCCCTGTCAAGCACCAAGCAGCACCAACGGCGCCAACGGCACCAAACCCCCACCCCGGCCTGCCCGGCACTAAAACTGCCAGCGCACCAGTCCGGTCACCACGGTCTCCGGGGCATTTTGCTCGGTCCTGGTGGTCTTCCACTGGCTGCTCAGGCGGAAAGAGGGAGTGATGCGGGCTTCCAGCTCGGCTTTGCACATGGTATACTCCCCGAATTTGGTCCCTTGTGCATCTTTCGAATAGCTGATTCCGGCTCCCGCCGCCAGCTTGATCTCATGCAGCCTGAAGATGAACAAGCGCGGCTTCTGCCAGCGCCAGGTCACCGCCCCATCGAGCGACGGGGTGGTCACCACCTGTCCGGCGGCATCCTCTTCTTTTTTCATCGCCAGGCCGAGATCATAGGACCAGCGCCCGATATCCAAACCACCCTGGGTTTTATAAGTAATGGTATTTTTGTTCAGACCCGGGGTGGCCGGTTTTTCTTCCGCCATGATGCCGTAGAGCCCGCCGAAGCGGAAAGTCATTCCCAGGAGGCGGAAACGCATATTTTTCAAAGAGGCTGTATAGCCGGTGATGATGCTGTCGGGCACCTCGACCCCCTTCTGCTTCAGCTCCTGACGATCGCCGGCCAGGTCCAGGTTCAGCCTGCCGGCCGGACCCAGGCTTAAGCCGACCTTATAATTGTCGGTCACCTGCCTCGGTAGAGGCGTGGCTTTGAAAATAAAATCCAGCAGCGAGACGGCATTATTCTGACGCTGTTCATATTCCGCCGTAAACTGCAGGAAGTTGAGCCAGCGGGAAGTGGCAAATTTGGCGTGATAGCCGTCAACATTATTGTCCCCGGCGCCATAAAGCGTCTGGTAGTCTGGACCAAAGTGATAAGCCCGGGCGGTAAGCTGTGACCAGGGCAAAGGCACCGTCAACACGGCCTGTCCGCCCAGATCCGCCCGCACCGGTCCTTTGGTGATGTCCGGCAGTTCCAGGAACTCCCGGGCCCCCTCCGGCACCTTCTTGGTGTAGTCCACTATCAGCTGCAGCTCTTCAGGCAAATCGTCGTAATCCTGCTCCAGCTCTTCGACCATCTCCCACAAGTTGCCCACGGCGTTGGGGAAATAGAGCGAAGCGGCGAGCTCCATCGTCAATGACAGCCGGTCGCCGAAAAGACCGGTCCCGGCCGCCACATCCACCACATAGTTAAGCTCGGGATTGGCGTCGGTTATCGTCGGGCCGATCTCCTCCGTCCACTGATCCTTGATCTTCACCACGTTCAGGGAAAAATCCAGAAAGCGGGTGTCGAAGGAGGCCCGCACACCCATGGTTTTTCTCTCATAATCATCATTTTCCACATATAGACTCGGAAAACCATATACACCCTGCATGGCCAGGGGGCCTAACTTGAGCGTCAGATCCGCACCCCGATGCCACATGGAGCTCATCGCCAGCGGCGACTGCGATGAGCTGATGTCGCCGAGCTGTAACCCCATCAACCTGGCGTTATATTTCAGGCTGTATTGGCTGGTGGGCTGGCCGGGTATGCGGGTGAAGACCGGATCGTCGCTTCTCACATTGACGGCGAGATCAAGCGGTCCCCAGGAAAAAGCCGTGTTGAATATACCAACAGGTTTGTTCCCGCTGGTCATCTCCCAGCGCAGCTCTCTGGTCCAGTCCACCGCTTTCCATAAACTGAAGCGCCGCTGCACCTTGTTGCCGGCCAGGTCGGAGATCTCCACATAAAGATGGGAGCGCATCCCGATCATCTCCGGCGGTACGGTGAGCATCACCCTGGTGGGACTGATGTCGGCCTCCGCAGTCATATCCACCCCGTTGACCAGAACGCGGGCCGTCTTGGGATCGATATTCCCCGCCAGGTCGTTAAGGGCCACCACCGCCACGAAACCGGCGGCCGGAGCCGCTTTCTTGGGCAGGACCAGTTCGACCTGGGGTATGGTATTGTCCTTTTCCACCAGTATGTTCTGCGGATTTTTCGCCGCCCCTACAGCAGGCCAGGTAGCTACGTTGCCGGCCATATCCACGGCCTGAATGTAATATTGGATCGAGCCCTGCTGCAGGTAGTTATAGGGAATGGCCGTCCGGTATTGACCCATGACCACATTCATATTCAGAGCATAATAAGTGGTGGTACCTTTGGTGCGGAAAAAGAGCGTCACCCGGCTCAACGGCGAATCATCGTAGACATCGGCTTTCACGATGAGATTGGCGTTGGAATAGGCCTTGGTGATCGCCTCATGCCGGATGACGGGCGGAGCGGTGTCCTGCTCCGCCGCATCAGCTGCCGATACCCCACTTGTCGATGCCCCGCCTGCCGCCGCCGCGCTGGCTATGCCGCCCGGAAAACCCGTTCCTCCGCCGGCGACGGCTAATACACCGGCCAGCACCATACACAACAATGCCATTGTTTTCATACTGCTTTTCATGGTATCGCCTCCAACCGGTGTATTATTCCAGCACCGCTTTATATGATCCGCCGGTACCCAGCCTGATCGGTTTACCGACCACGGGCCAGATCACCAGGTGCCTGGATACGACTCTCGGTGCATAATCCACGATCACTTCGTCGCCTTCATACAAGTTGTATAGCACGCCGTCGCCCACAGCCAACTCCTGTACCGTTCCGTCAAGGCGCACCAGGCGAGCTTTAACCTCCCTGTCTATGCCGTAGATGGAAGCCACCCTGGCCCGGGTCTCGACCGCCTCCCATACTTCGATGGAGACCGGCGCCCCGACCGATTGGCCTTCCACCAGGAGCTCCACCTCATGTAACCCGACGGTGAGCGGCGGCACACCGGCATCGATACCGAAAGACAGATCCCGGCTGAGCTCGCTTTGGACTCCGGTGGCGCTATCGGTGATCACCCACTGCACATCGGCGTCGAGCGGGCTGACCATGGCGGTGAAATCCACCCGCCCGCCAGCAAACACTTTGGTGTTGGGCAAGGGTCGCAAGATCTTTCCGGTCGCAACGACACCGGTGACGGTAACAGCTTCCACACCTTCTTTGGTATCCTCACCTTGCGCTCCGGCGGCGTCGATCACCCGGGCGGTCAGGCTGTAAACACCCGGCTTCAAGGTGATGGAAGCCCGGCCTACACCGCGGTATGGCCTCTCATCTTCTCCGTCTCCGCCTGCATCGCCGGTCCCGGACCCGGCCGCCGTTTCCAAGTTGATGCTGGCCTGCGAACCCGGTACCGGCACGCCGTCCACCAGCCACAACAGCGTCAGGCTACCCGCCTCGCCGTCGCTGACCATCGCTTCAAACCAGGTCGGCTGGTCGGCCGTGACCTGCAGAGCGGTAGAGAGGATGCTCACGGCCGGCGCCACATTGGCCTTGGCCGGTGGTCTCGGCCCTTCCTCCTCCCTGTCGTCCTCCCGGTCATCCGTCACCGGTTGTTCCTGTGCGATGACGATGGTCTTGACGTCGCCGGTGAGCTGTCCCAGGCTGTCTTCAATTATCGCCGTGATCAGGTAGGCCCCGGGCGCCGCCGGACCGAAGGCCAGGACCTCCCGGTTGCCATCCGCTCCGTCTGTAGTGTCGACAGTAAACGGTGCCTCGGGATTCACCTGCCATTTTACCGGCCGGCGCAGATCGTCCCAGCTGTCGCTGTTGTCCGGATCAGTGAAGACGGCATACACGTTGATCACCGGGGAATTCTCGCCGGGCTTGACCGTGACCGTCATGGGGTTGGGGAAGGAATTGCCCTGGCCGTCCAGGAGTTCCAGGAACGGTGGCTGGTTGGCGGCCACGGCCACATTGAGCGTAGCCTCACCCACCCCGCCGAGATCGTTAACAGCCTCCAGTTTCACCGTGTGCAGACCGGACTGCCGGAAAGTGACCTCGAAAGTCTCCCCCGTTCCGGCATAGGTGTCGCCGCCGGCTTTAGCCGCAGACCAGATGAAGCTCACCGTTCCCTGCTGCTCACTCTGGGCCAATCCGGCAGTGAAGACGGCCGGCACACCGGCAGTGATCTTCTCCGGCGCCGTGATGACCGGTTGCGGAGGAATCACGGCTACCACCGGGTTGACCACGATAGACAGCTGGGCGGAAGCACTGCCACCTCTCATGTCGTTGGCCACGGCTTTCAGGCTATAAGTGGTGGCCTCTTTCACCTGCGGCAATCTGGCTTCCAGAGGAGCGCAGGCCCCCTGCCTGTCCGGGCAATCCACGGCGGCTACCGTATCGAGAATGAGGGACTCGCCGCCCCGCTCGTCCACCAAACTCCAGGTGACATGGATCTGGTCGCCGTCGGCATCGCTGACCCTGGCATTAACGTTGATGCGCTCGCCGGCCAGATACGTATTCTTCGCCGGCGGCTCGATCTCAAGCACAGGAGCGGTGTTGACCACTCCGACCACCTGTCTAGTGATCATGAGACGCAAAGATCTGGACCCGGCTGCCGCGGCTTCGCCTCTAATAGCGGCGTCCGTAGCCGTGACCTGCACCTCATATAATCCCGGACTGTCGAAGGTATAGGCCAAAACACTATCTTCAGCCGCCGTCTCAAAGACCACGGCATCATCCTTGGCGATGGTCCAGCTCCACTCCAGCGCATCGCCATCCGGATCCACCGCCACAGCGGTGAAGGTCAGCGGTATGGCGCTCTGCACCTCCGTCAGCTCATATGTCAAACCTTCCGCCGCCGGGGACACCGAGAGCTGCTGCACTTCCGGTGCCCGGTTGGGAGCCACCTTCACCACCAGGTCGTCCTGCGCCAACGTCAAGCCGTCGGCTTCGGTAACCAGCCTGGCTCGCAGGGTCACCTGCCCGGTGATGCCGTCGGCTTTGTTGAAGGTATATTTATACCGGCCGTCCTCCGTAACCGGGATGGCCAGCGTGCCGGCATAGAAGCGCAAGCCGATCCCACCGGCTGCCGGAGCCCCCGTCAGCACCGCCGATAAATACACCTCGTCACCGGCGGTAAATGCCGTTCCGGCCGGTGAGAGCGTCAAGGTCACCTGCGGCCGCTTGACCAGAACGGTCTTGGTGGCGGCAGCAAGGACCATGCCATCCAGTTCGGCCTGGGCTTTGAAAGTGATCATCCCTTTGACCACATCGGCCCGGGACACCGTGTAGGCGTTGCCGAGCAGATTGTTATCTTTGTAGAAAGAGACGACGGCCTCGGACGGAGCCCCCGTCAGCTCGGCCTCTAAGGTGAGAATATCGAAGATCTCATATTCGCCTTCCGCCGGCTGCAGGAAATTGAGCTTCACCGGGATCACGCTCAGCTGGCGGACTGCCTCGGCCACTTTTACGCCTTTGCTCCAGGCTTCCACCCTGACCAGCAGCAACCCGCTCCTGGTGTCGGCAGTGCTGACTATGTGCGGCCGGCTGGTCTTGCTGTCCGCCTGCTCCAGCTCCACCGTCCCGATGAAGAAGCGCAGCTCGCCATCTTCGGGCAGCGCCGGCTCAACAGCCGCTTCCACCGTCACCTCGCTGCCCACCATCACGCTGGTACCGGCAGCCGGCCGGACGATGGAAAGGGTATAAGCGGTAGGAGGCAGCACCGGCGGCTCGGCGCTGACCGTGACCTTCACCAGCACCGGCACGGCAGCCGCCCGCTCTTTGTCCGCCGTGGTGATGCGCACCTGGTATTCACCGGCCGCCAGCGCCGGGGAATGGCAGAAGCTGAGCGTGGTGCTGCTGTTGGGCGCCACCTCCGCCTCCCAGGACGCCAATACACCGCTGCCGCCCGCGCTCAGCAAGGCCACTCCTACCGTCAAATCCTCATCCTGGTCGTCGATCACCATGAGCGGCAGATCGAAACAGGTGAGGCCGGGGATATCCTTAACCGTGAGCGCCGCCGGTGCCTGGATCTCCGGCGTGCGGTTTACGGCCATCTCTTCCACCTGCACGGAGAAGGAGGCCGACTGGGTGCCCGGCAGGCCGTCACTCACCTCGACGCTGATGGTGTGGGTACCGGTGGTGGTCAAGGTGAACTCCTTCTCCACCGTGTCCCGGCCGCCCACGCCCGCCTGGGTTGCGACGATCTTGTTGTCCACCCGCCATATCAAGGTGAGGTCGTCATTATCCTCATCGTAGATGGAAGCCGACACGGTAAAGGCCCTGTCGACCAACTGCACCTCCACCGGACCGCTCAGCGACACGGTAGGCAGCTTGTTATCGATGTAATAGACATCCGGATCGGCCACGGCGCCATGCTGGTCCCTTGCCGAGAGAGTGACCGTATACACCCCTCTGGCGCTCGGCTTGAAGGTGAACGACTCGGCCACTTCCGGTTTGGTGTCGCAAACGCTCTGCTTCACGCTGCCGCCTTGGGCCACCGACCAGCAATATTGCGCCCTGGTGGTGTTATAACCCAGCTGCCTGAGCTTCTCATCTTCGGTATCCCTGATCTCGCCGGAGAAGGTGTAGGATAACCCATCTTTCACCGGCGGAGAGATGCTCACCCGCGGCTGGGTGTTGCTCAGGGTAAAGCTCTCCTCCGCGGCGGCGAATTCCCGACCCGTGATGCCGAAGGGAATGTTGGCCGGATCGGAGAGGCTCACCCGCCAGGTGTAGGTCTCCCCGCCCACCAGTTCCTCGGCCGCTTTGGCAGGATCAAAGAGGACGGCATATTCCTTGTTCGATAACTCGCCGGCCGGAATCTCTTTTCTGAAGGTCCAGATGGTCTTGGAACCATGCTTCAGCACCAGCTGCACATCCACTCTTTGCACATGTACGGGCAAAAGGGGATTGCTCCATATAAAGTTGAACGGCTGGGTGGGAGAGAGCAGGTCGCCGTGCATGGCGAGCGGGTACACCGCCTTCACGTTGCCGATCTTGCTTATCTCCCAGGTATAGGACTCTTTTTCCAGGTAGTTCCAGCTACCGGTGGTGGCGGAGCAGGTACCGTTCGGGCCGGCATCCTGATACCACGACTCGATCGACAGCACGTACCGGCCGCCCGGAAAATCCATGCGGGCCAACACCGGCCACAAATCGTTCGCATTGACGTCGGAGGAGGAACCGCTATCGATCACGTTCCAGGTAGCGAAAGGACCGAGTTGATCCTTATACTTCTCCCGCAGTTGGTTAATGTCCAGATCCTTGTTTTGTAGATCGGGAAGCACTTGATCGATAAATGAAAGGTTCTTGGTATTGATCTCGTAATGGACGGTACTGCCAGCCGGCACCAGCACCGGCTCGAAAACCGCAAAGCCGCTCGCCGTACCGATGCCCCCGCCATAGCCGCGACCATCATAAGAGGCATCGAGGCGGTATTTGGCACAGACATCTCTGTCCAGACCATTGGTTACGGAGAGACGAAAAAGTGGTGCCTTATCCATGGCGTCGCTGATGGTCGGCACGGCATAGTTCCATACAGCCAGATACATGCTGTGCGGACCGAAAGCGTTCACATCCGCCTGCATGGTGACCGCACCCGCGCCCATCACCCGATCGGCCGGAACCATAGAGCCACCGGCGATCATCAACACAACTAACAGGATCCTCGCCAAACTAAGTTTATTCATACCGACAACCACCCTTCATTGTTAACCTCAGGCTCTTGAACTTTCCGGTCGACACCAACATGAAGCGCACCAGCGGGAATATCACTGTTCATAAGCTCACCTTCCCATAATCATCTTTCGGCAAGATGATGCTAAATAATTCCAGACTATCCGGCAGTAACCTCCATCACAATTGACAAAGAACTGTTTTTTTCGGGATAAGCATTTGGAATTTGCTGGGAAGGTGGTAAAGGTGGTCAAAGTGATCTATGGAAACCGTGGCATTTCACCTAACAGATGAGTTAACCTGTTGAATGCGCCCGGAAGGGCGAGTATGACTCGATTCAGTCTTTATCTTTATCTTTGTTTTGGGACTTTTTCATGCAATCGGGGCAATACCCATAAAGCTGCAGGCAGTGATCGATCACTTTATACCCGGTTTTGGCTTCGGCCCGCTCCTCAATGTCCTCGAGCATATCCTCGTTGAACTCGGAAATGCGCCCGCAGTCCAGGCAGATGACATGATGATGATAATGCTCGTCATCTTTCTCCGTGTTGTATTCAAAGCGCGATTGACCCTCGGCCGTGTCCAGGCGCCTGACGATGCCCAAGCGGGAAAAAAGCTCCAGCGTCCGGTAGACGGTGGCCAGCCCCAGGTCGGGAATGATCTGCCGCGCCGCCTGCAGCACCTCGTCGGCGCTTTGATGACTGGTAGGATTGGCCAGCAAGGCCTTCAGGACGGCTTTGCGCTGCGGCGTCAGCCTGGACTGCGCTTCATCCAGAGCTTGTCTGGCACTGCGCAGCTGGCGTTCCTCCCGCGAGTTGGCATTCTCGGTCATATAAATATGCCCCCTCCATATAGGCCGCCGCTCTTGGTCGTCACCGTCGCCTCATGGCCAACTCTGCTCAGAAATCTCATATGCTGCGAGATAGAAAAAGGACGAACAATATATATATGCCACACCAAGTGGCGGTCCTGCCTAAGCGTACTTTGCTGTTATTTTTCCTGTACCCTGCCGGGCTGCCCATTCCTATAGTTTTGCCGCTCTCGTCCGCATGTTGAGCGCCCTGTGCTGCGCCGGCGGCACCGATCCACTTATCATAAAAGCCGACCACGGCGGCGAGGTAGATCAGGGCTGCCGTGATGGAAAGGCCGAAGGGCATATAGTGTCTATGTAACCACCATGCCGCCATGCTGCTGGTGAGACGGGCGGCGGCATCAAACAGAAGGACCGCTTTGAACCGGCTTCCGGACCGAAACGACTTCTTGCCCACCGCCAAATACCAAAGGCCGGCAAACTCAATGGTAAAGTAAAGCAAAAGGGGCGGCGGCCAATAGAGGTTGCCGATGATGATGGCACCGGGCAAGGTCGGCTCGATGGTACCTAAAGATGATACCACCAAACCGAGAGCCAGACAAGGTGCCAGCCTATCGAACAGAACCGGCGGCGATATGCCGTTTTTCCTGGCGAAGCGATGGGTGAAGATCATCCCGGCGACCAGCGCCGGCAGATAACTCAGGCCGCCTTCACCGACAATAAAGATCTCCAAAGCATTGGCCAGATAGTAGCCCAAATCGGGCATAATGTAGCCGAGCCGGCCCACCACCAGCCCAAGGCCCATCAACCAGGCGGCCAGCATGGTAACCTGATGGCGGTCGAGACCCAAGCGTTTGGTTTCCAGTATGGCCAGTCCGGTACCGGCGAGAAAAGCCGCCGCCAGATAGGTGCCGTAGGTATAAAAATCGATAGGCCCGATGCGCAATAATTCTCCCGGCAAATCATTACCCCCTGTACCGGCCCCTGCACCATAGCCGGAGAGGGCCAAAGGTGCAGGGCCCGGCACTTATATATAGTCCGACTAGCTCAAGCTTTGCGTGATGAGCTCGTTCACCAGTTTTGGATTGGCTTTCCCTTTGGTGGCCTTCATCACCTGACCGACCAGAAAACCAATGGCGGCTTTTTTACCGTTTTTGATATCCTCCACCACTCCCGGATGGGCGGCTATCACCTCGGCCACCAGACCGGCCAGCTGATCACGGCCGCTGATCTGCTCCAGGCCCTTCTCGGCGATGATCTGCGTCGCCGCTTTGCCGGTGCGGTACATCTCCTCGAGCACTTCCTTGCCCGAATTGGCATTGATGCGTTCGTTTTTGACGAAGAGGAGCAATTCCGCCAGTGCCGCCGGAGTGATGGAGCAATGGCGCAGGGCCTGTTCCAGGTCGTCGCCCGCCCCTTTCAGCAGGCGGAACACCTCACCCATCACCCAGTTGCTTACCATCTTGGCATCGCCGGTCAGGCGGGCCGTCTCCTCAAAAAGATCGGCCACTGCTCTCGACGCCGTCAGCACGGCCGCATCGTAGGCCGGTAAACCATATTCCCGCCGGAAGCGGCTCTCCTTTTCCTCCGGCAGCTCGGGCAACTCCGCCCGCCATTTCTCCACCTGCTCTGAAGAAAGCACCACCGGCGGCAGGTCGGGATCAGGGAAATAGCGGTAATCATCGGCCAGCTCTTTCTGCCGCTGCACATAAGTCCGTCCCAGGGCCTCGTTCCAGCCGGCGGTCACTTTGGTGCGGGAGAGGTCGGTGCCGGCGGGCGGCCGTCCCTTCTCCATGAACTCATCAACCTGCCGCCGCACCTCATAGGTTAAAGCCCGCTCCACCGCCCGGAAGGAGTTCAGATTCTTGATCTCCACTATCGGCGTTCTATATTCGCCTTCCTCATCTTTGATGCGCAGGTTGACATTGGCATCGCAGCGCAGGGAGCCTTCTTCCATCTTGCAGTCCGAAACCCCGATATAGCGCAGCACCGTGCGCAGACGCTCCAGGAAGATGCGGGCTTCCTCAGGGGAGCGCAAGTCGGGGGCAGTGACGATCTCAATCAGGGGGATGCCGCCCCGGTTGTAGTCGACCAGGGAATATTCCGAACCGTGCAAGCTCTCGCCGGAATGCACGAGCTTCCCGGCCTCCTCTTCCAGGTGCACCCGCAGGATGCCCACTTCCCTGCTCAGGCCGTCGACGGTGATCACCACCCGGCCCTCCCGGCAAAGCGGCAGATCATATTGGGAGATCTGGTAGGCCTTCGGCAGGTCGGGGTAAAAATACTGCTTGCGGTCGAACCTGCTCCATTCGGCTATGCGGCAGCCCAAAGCCAAGCCGGCTTTGACGGCATATTCCACCGCCTTTTCATTCAGCACGGGCAAGGTACCCGGCAGTCCCAGGCAGATGGGACAGACCTGCGTGTTCGGCTCATTGCCGAAAGCGGTGGAACACCCGCACCAGAGTTTGGAGGCGGTCAACAATTCGGCATGTACTTCCAGACCAATAATTGTCTCGTAGTTCATTTCGACACCTCGCTTGACGGCTTGGGCTCAGGCTTGGGCTCAGGCTTGGGACAGTGGCTCAGGGGAGCGGCGGCCTGTTCATAATAATAAGCCGTGCGCAACAGCAACTCTTCCTGCAGGACAGGAGCGATGAGCTGCAGGCCGACGGGGAGACCCCCGACCAGACCGCAGGGGACGGAGATGGCCGGCAGGGCGGCCATATTCACCGGAATGGTGCATATATCCGTCATATACATGGCCAGCGGATCGTTTATCTTCTCTCCCAGGCGGAAGGCTGTGGTCGGCGTGGTCGGGGTGACGAGCACCTGGCATTCGGCAAAGGCCTTGTCGAAATCCTGTTTCACCAGAGTGCGCACCCGTTGGGCTTTCAGATAATAGGCATCATAATAGCCGGAGGACAAGGCATATGTCCCCAACATGATGCGCCGCTTCACTTCAGGACCAAAGGACTCCGCCCTGGAGCGGCAAAACATGGTGACGGTGTCCGGCGCCCCGGCGGCCCGGTAACCATAACGGATGCCGTCAAAGCGCGCCAGATTGGAGCTGCACTCGGAGGGGGCGATCAGGTAGAAAGCAGCCAGGGCATATTCGGTATGCGGCAGGCTCACCTCTTTGATGATGGCCCCGCCTTCTTCCAGCACCTTGACCGCCGCCAGTACCGCCGCCCTGACGCCGCTATCAATCCCGGGAGAGAAATATTCCTGCGGCAACCCGACCACCAAGCCCCGCACATCGCCGCCAAGCGCCGCCAGATAATCCGGCACTTCCCGGTGAATGCTGGTGGAATCGAGCGGATCATAGCCGGCCAACACCTGCAGCAGCATGGCCGTGTCCCGCACATCGCGGGCCAGCGGGCCGACCTGGTCGAACGAGGAGCCATAGGCCCCCAGCCCATAGCGGGACACCAGGCCGTAGGTGGGCTTGAGCCCCACCACACCGCAAAAGGCTGCCGGCTGGCGGATGGACCCACCCGTATCGCTTCCCAAAGCGAGAACGGCTTCCCCCGCCGCCACGGCTGCCGCCGAGCCCCCGCTTGAGCCACCCGGGATGCGGGCGGTATCCCAGGGATTGCGGGTTGGATAAAAACCGCTGGTCTCGGTGGACGATCCCATGGCAAATTCATCCATATTGGTCTTGCCGATCACAATCATGCCGGCGGCGCGGATCTTTTCTATCACCGTGGCATCATACGGCGGGATATAATGCTGCAGGTGACGGGAGCCGCACGTGGTGGGAAGACCCCTGGTGCTCAGATTATCCTTCACGGCCACCGGAATCCCGGCCAGGGGACGACTGTTCGCCTCCTTCGCTCCCTTCGTCCCTTTCGCCCCTTTCGCCCGCTCGGCATCCACCTCTCTGGCCGCCGCCAGAGCGCCTTCCCGGTCCAGGGTAATATAGCAGCGCAGTTCTTCCTCCCAGGCATCGATGCGCTCAAAAACCGCCTTTACCACCTCAACCGCCGACACCCGCCGCTCCGCCAGAGCCGCCGACAATTCATAAGCTGTCATCTCACATAATTTCACGGCAGCTACCTCCCACTACTCTTCCTCAAGTATCCTGGGTACCCTAAAGAAGCCGTTGTGCTCATCGGAGGCATTTTTCAGGATCTCTTCCTTCGGCCAGGACGGCTTCACTTCATCTTTCCGCATCACGTTCCGCAACGGTATGGTGTGAGCGGTCGGTTCCACGTCTGTGGTGTCCAGCTCCTGCAGTTTATCTACCCATTTGAGAATATCGCCGAGCTGGGTGGTAAAAAGGTCTATCTCCTCTTCGGTCAACTCCAGGCGGGCCAGGCGGGCCACATGCTCCACCTGCCGGCGGGTAATGGCGCCCATCAGCTTTCCACTCCTTTTTGCAAAATTTCTTTAAAGGTGGCTTCATCTATGACCGCAACGTTGAGCTCACGGGCTTTATCCAGCTTGGAGCCCGGCTTCTCCCCGGCCACGAGATAGTCGGTCTGGCTGCTGACCGCACTCGTGACGATGCCTCCCCTGGCCCTGATAGCTTCCTCAGCTTCCCGGCGGGAAAATGAGGCCAAAGTCCCGGTGATGACGAAGCGTTTGCCGGACAGATCGGCGGCGGGAACGCCGGCAGCGGCAGCGGCAGCGGTAGCGGCAGCGGCACCGGCACCCGCTCCAGGAGCCCCATATGCCCCGACGCCGGCCTCGGCGGCACCGGCGGCCGGGCTGAGTCCGGGCAGAGCTTCCATCGGGCCGCCGGCCGTCCCCCCACCGACCCCCAATCCGGCCTGTACCCTCGGGGGATTGGCCGTCATATCCACACCCTTTTCTTTCAGTTGCTCAATCAGAGCGCGGTTTTCCGGGCGGGAGAAAAATTCGATGATGCTTTGCGCCGTGTTCGGACCTATATCCGCCACCTGCATCAGTTCCTCCTCGCCGGCAGCCACCAGCTTGTCCATATGGCCGAAATGCTGGGCCAGCGCCCGGCCGGCTCCCTCGCCCACATGCCTGATGCCCAAGCCGTAAAGCAGGCGGGCCAAACCCCGTTTCTTGCTCGCCGCCAGGGCCGCCAGCAGGTTCTCCGCCGACTTCTTTCCCATGCGGGGCAACTCCCGCAGCTTGTCCACCGTCAGGTCATATAGATCGGCAGGGCTCTTCACCAGGCCGGAGGAGACCAGATTCTGGGCCAGCGCCGGTCCCATGCCCTCGATGTCCATGGCATCACGGGAGGCGAAATGCACCAGCCCCTCCACCGCCTGCGCCGGGCAAGCGGCGTTGACGCAGCGCAGCACCACCTCATCATTCAGATGCACCAACCCGGCGCCGCAGGCCGGGCAGTTCTCCGGCATGCGATAGGGCTCCGTCCCCGGCTGCCGCTTGTCGAACAGCACCGCCACCACTTCCGGGATGATGTCGCCGGCCTTCTGCACCAGCACCGTATCGTTGATGCGCACATCCTTCTGCTCGATCATGGCGGCATTGTGCAGCGAAGCCCGGCTCACCGTGGTACCGGCGAGCTGCACGGGATCGAAGACGGCCATCGGCGTCACCGCACCTGTCCGTCCGACATTCACCTCAATACGCCGGATCACGGTCTCCGCCTGCTGGGCAGGGAATTTATAGGCAATTGCCCAGCGTGGGCTCTTGGCGGTCGCCCCCAACACCTGGTGAGTGGCCAGATCGTTAACCTTCACCACCACACCATCGATTTCAAACGGCAAGGTGTGGCGGGCAGTCTGCCAGTGGCGGCAAACCTCCTGCACTTCGCCTATGCCCCGGCACAGCTTGATCTCCCGGCTCACCGGCAACCCGGCCCGGCGCAACAGGTCCAGGACTGCAAAATGGGTTTGGGGCATCGCTTCGCCTTCCGGCAGCGACGACTCCTCCAGAAAGCCTATGTGATAAAGAAAGATATCCAGCGGCCGCCCGGCGGTGATGCGGGGATCGAGTTGCCGCAAGCTGCCGGCAGAGGCATTGCGGGGGTTGGCGAAAACCGGCTGGCCCTCCTCCTCCCGCCTGGCGTTCAGCTTAGCGAATTCGATCTTGCGCATGAACACCTCGCCCCGCACCTCCAGGGTGAGAGGCAACTGCAGGCGCAGCGGCAGGGAGCGGATGGTGCGCAGGTTCTGGGTGACATCCTCCCCCACCTCGCCGTCCCCGCGGGTAGCCCCCCGGATAAACACCCCTTTTTCATATGTAAGGGAGACTCCCAGCCCGTCTATCTTCAACTCCGTCACATAAGAAAGCCCGTCATCCCCGCTCAGCCCGAGGAGCCGGCTGATGCGCCGGTGGAATTCGCCCAACTCCTCCAGGCTGAAGGCATTGTCCAGCGACAGCATGGGCGTCTGGTGGCGCACGGCCGCAAATTGCTCCGCCACCGCTCCCCCCACTCGCTGTGTAGGCGAATCGGGCGTTACCAGCCCAGGAAAAGCCGCCTCCAGCTCGACCAGCTTCCTCATAAGCCGGTCATAGGCAGCATCGCTGATCTCCGGATCGTCAAGCACATAATAGCGGTAATTATGATGCTCGATCGCCCGGCGCAGGCGCTCTGCAGCAGCCTTTGCCGCCTCCGCATCCAGAGCGTTGATATCCATTTTCTCTATATCGGCCAAAATATCGTTGGTGCCCGGCATCATTTCCCTTCGGCCTCCGTCATATCATCTTTCGTTTCCACGCCCTCCAGGCTAATCCTGCACCCCAAACGACACGGAATGAAATCAAGCTCTTGTTGCATAATGTCGAACATGAAAGCCAAAAAGAAAACTTATGTGTTCATTTTCACCATTGTGCTCGGCGCTTTAGTCATCACGGCGGTGAAAAGCCGCCCCCAGCCGGGCGCCGGAAGAGTCGATACCGGCGTCGGGGTAGCCGGCGTCGGGGTAGCCGGCGTCGGGGTAGCCGGCGT
>DULU01000103.1 GCA_012840225.1 Bacillota bacterium | reverse complement strand
CCTCGCTTTGCTGCTCATCTTGATTTTATCCTACGGCATCCAGTCTCTCCTTACCCATCTGGCTTTTGGTACCGGAGGCCGGATGGACAGGCAATTAGGCCGTTTTGTCGAAGCACACAGGGATTTGGAGATCTTATATGAAACTGTGGCCTTGCAGTGATGTGGTAGCTTCTCCTCTCACCAGGCGCCGGCATGGGACTCAGGCCTGGAAGTTCATTTCCAGGGCGGGCCTGTGGGCGCTGATCAATTTGTTGTCCATTTTGATAATCGATACGCAGGTCCGGGCCGCTGAAGGCGCCGTAAACTGGTATTTGCGCGCCATGCAAGCCGAGCGGGAAGCGGCATCCTGTTTCATTCGCACTACCACCTTGCTGTCGCCATTGCGCATCCGTGTGGTGATGGACAGCATATGGAACGACGGCCGGGGTAACTGGATACTGATTCGCCACTCCGACACCTGGGACGACGGCTTGACGGCCGTGGCAGATCGTCTACAGCTGACCATCTGCACCCCGTCTCTACCTGTATGTCTGAAAACACCGGCTAACGACTATGCAGCCTTGGTCAGTCCCTTCATGTTGCCGGTGACACCGGAGTTTTACGAACTGACCTTGGCCGGCGATGATACGGTGGATGGCCGCCCGGCGGTGCGGCTGGAAAACCGGCTGAAAAACAAGATCGTGATCAAGTGGTGGATCGACAAGGAGACCTATCTGCTGCTGCGGGAAGAGAGATATGACTACAAGGAGCGGCTGATTTCCATCGTGCAGAGAGAGTCGGCCCCTCATCTGGCCATGGAAATGGCCGAGGACCCTTCTGTTGCGGAGATGCTCTCCAGGGAAACCATGGAAGAGGTGAAGACATGGCAATATCAGGCCATCATTTCTTGGCTGCAGGCCCAGGTTTCCTATAGACTGCCTCTACCTTTGCATTGTGATAATGACCTGCATGTGGAGTGGGTGGATGTAGAAATCGACGACGGGGGCGCCACCGTTATAATGATGCTGGTCAATTACCAGGACCAGCTGACGTCCATCTGGCTGACGCCGGCCGGGTATATTGAACCGATCAAAAGACCGTTGTTTGCCCATGGCCGGGTAATAACCTCCCGGCGATGGCACGATTTTGATATCATCATCATTAGCTCCTCCGAACGGCAGGCCGAGCGAGTCTGGCATTTCCTCACCACCTCCGCTGAATGGCCGTGACCTTACCGTGCCGATAGGGGCACGCCGGTCCATTTATTCCCCGCCTAGGCACAAATTGCCGGGAGGGACCATGCTCTTGATGTATAACTCGCTTGATGTATAACTCGCATGTATAGCTCGAGGTGTATGGTTCGGAGGTGGGGTAGATGCCGGCTTGGCATCCTTTGCTGCGCAGCAGATGGTTCCGGCGGGGAGCCGTGTTATGTGTTCTTTTGATGGTGCTGGCCGGAAGCTTCCTGCTTGTGGCGCTAAATCGGGGTTCCCTGCCCGAGACCATGGCCGGTGAGCTGAGATCCTATCTGGCCGAACATTACGGCATCACTTTGGTGAGCCAGGGGGCGGCATTTAGCAGTCCCTTCCGTTTCCGCTTGCAGGAAGTCTCCTTATTGCTGCCATCTGCCGGCTCGGATCGTTTGTTGCCGGGTCCTATCTATATGGACGAATTGCAGGTAGACATTAATCCCAAAGCCATCATCAGCGGCCGGTGGCAGGAGGCCATATCTGCCTTGACCTTGCTCAGTCCCCGCTTTGAGCTGGAGGTTCTTGACGGGGATGGGCTAGGTGATGCGGAACTGACGACGGGGGAAGGCGGTCGGCCAGGTCAGTTTGGGCAGTCTGGTCGTCCAGGTCAGTCCGCTCAGCCCAGTCCATCCAGTCTGCCCGGTCGGCTTGGCACCGGGGCGCTGAACCTGCGTCTTGTGGTGAACGACGGCTCCCTGCTCCTCTTGTTTACCGGCCGGGACGGTACCGATGAAGTGCTGCTGGAAGATATATCCGGCATGGCTACAGCTTCCGGCGGCAGCTGGCACATCAACCGGTTAAGTGCCGCCACCACCACCGGCAGGTGTGAAATCAAAGGTCGGGTGGTCGGCGATCAGCTCGATCTGGAACTACATGGCGATGACCTGCTCCTGCCCGGCGACATTCCCCAGCTGGCCACTTGGGGCATCGGCGGCTTGGCTGATTTCACCGGCCATTTGACCGGGAGCCTGGCCAAGCCGATAATCGACGGGGACACCGTCATCAGGGAAGGCACTATATGGCACAGGCCGGTCGATACCGCTACCGGGCATATTACCCTTGATTTTACCGGCAGGCAATTTCAGTTTGCCGAAGTGGATATCAATCATGACCAAGCCCTGTATGAGCTTGAGGGAGTAGTGCGGTGGGCGGCCAGGAGACAGGCGGGCTCCGGCATAGGCACCAGCGCGGATTCCGACATAGGCGCCGGCGGAAATGACGGGCATCTGGACCTGCATTTGCATAGCCGACGGGGGCGGGCGGAAGAGCTCCTTGCCGTGTTGGGATGGGCTTTGCCGGCTTCCGGGGAGCTCGACGGTTCCCTGCAATTCAGCGGACCTTTCGGCGCCGTGACGGCTGCCGGGGATGTGGTGTTGCGCCAGGTCGATATCTACGACGAGCACCTTGATGTGTTGGCCGGCAGATTCAGCTGGGGAGAAGACGGGCTGCAGATAAATGACGCCCGCCTCAAGTCCGGTACGGGACTGCTCCGGGCTAATGGCTGGACCGCACCAGATGGGAGCCGGCTGGATTTTACGGTAGAGGCAGAAAAGTGGCCCCTCGCGGCGACGCGGTTTATACAGTCCATGGCTCCAGCCTGGCGCGGCGAACTTGATCTTAGCGGGCGGTTGTCCGGCACCCTGACTGATCCCGTCTTTGCCGGCAGAGTCGGATTAAGCGACGCCTATCTGGGGAGGATCGGCCCCTTGCAGGTGGAAGGGCCGCTGAGCTTCCGGGACGGCCAACTGGCTACAACCGGTATGAAGGCGACGGCGGATAATGGAGGAACCTGGGTGGTTCAGGGTAAAATAGATAATGTCCGGCACGAGCCCATATTCGACATCAGCTTGAAAGTGGCCAACCAGACACTTTCCTCGGTGCTGGCTATGGGCGGTTGGCGCCTGCCCATCATGCTGGTTGACGGGGCTGTGCATGGAGATATCCGCCTTTCGGGAGCAGCTCATGATCCGGAGGCTATGCTGAAACTATATCTGGCCCACTCCGCCAATAGCGGCAAGGAGGCCTTGCGCCTGGAACTGTTGATCAAGGACCGGCGGGTAGAGGTGCTGCATTTCGGCTAAGCCCCTAAGCCCCCAGGTAACAAGTCCCCAGGCCAAAGCCTAAGGGGAGCATGACGGAAATGACACTGAAGCGACGTAATTTCAGATCTTTGCGCTCCTATTTTGTGACGGGTCTTCTGGTGTGGCTTCCGCTTTTAGTCACCATCTACGTGGTTTTGTTCGGTTTCAATTTGCTGGATGATTTGCTGGGCGATGTGGTGGCTTACTTCGCCGGTCGACACATAAAAGGGGCGGGGCTGATCCTCCTGGTTCTCGTCACCTTCACCACGGGCATTCTGACCGCCAACCTGATCGGCCGCCATATGTGGGAGCGTTTTGACCGCATGATGAGCCTCCTGCCTTTGGCCGGCAATGTATATGTCACCATGAAGCAGCTGATGAATGCCTTCACTTCTCCGGAAAGAGATCTCTTCAGGCAAGCCGTCATGGTGGAATATCCCAGAGAAGGAGCTTATTCCGTCGGTTTTCTCACCAACAGGAAAATCGATGTTATCAGAAACGGGGATAATGTCGGGAAAATCTCGGTCTTCATTCCTACGGCGCTAAACCCGACTTCGGGTTTCTTTATCATGGCTCCGAAAGATAAAGTGCGCCCCCTGGCAATATCCATTCCGGAAGCTTTCAAGATGGTGGTATCGGGGGGCGTGCTGGTTCCCCTGGCGGAACGGTCGGAGCCGTCGGAACCGGGCGGTGCCGGTAATAAAAAATAAGGCCTGTAAAAGGCCTTAAGTATTAAGCATTAAGTAGCTTGATGGCAATGGAGTGGCGCGAAGCTTATTGATAATGTAATGTTATGATATGCCTACGATCTTATATTGCAGCCAGCGGTTAATCCGAAAACACAGGACACCTTGATTGCGGAAACCTCCGAAATGCTCACAGAGCAAGCAGCGGCTGGGATTGATCTCTCTCTTTTTCAACGGGCATATCAATGGTATCAAACCTTTCACTATTCAGATATAAAGTTTATTTCAGGAGCGGGACAGATATTTGCCCGCCGGGTCCTTGAATAACCCTATCGAAAGTGTACCATAATGACGAAAGTAATTAAAGGGGTTTTGGTACTAATTCACATACTGTTCACAGGTTAATGTGGCTTGATAAGAGCTTCAAATGTATTATGCCCTGGGACATGGTAATTTATCCCTACAGCCGACCCATAGGAAGATCCGGGCGGGTGGAGAAATCGGCAACGAGGAGGAGTATATGAGCCTGGATCGAGATCGGCAAAGGCTATTGGGAAGAATACTGAGCAACGGCTTCTTGCTATTGGCACTGGTGATCTCTTGTTCCGGCGCTGCGGCCGGTGCCGGCGAGGTGGCTGGTGAGTTGGCTATAACCGGCCGCTACCGGCTGACGATTGATCATGCGGCTGTTTTGGGCGATACCTGGCGGTATTATGTGGAAACAGAGACCATGCCCGGTACCTTCTGGCACCAGGAACTGTCTTTTGCCGCCTTTGGGCCCATAGGGGACTGGGAATTGCAGGGGCACTTTGATTCAGCTGCCGATCCGGCAGATAAATTTTCCTTCTCCCTGCGCCGGGTCGGCAGCGAGCTCTTTGCCGGCAGCAGGTTGTTCCAGATTGCCGGGCCGGGTCTGCTCAAATGGGAGCGCTATCTCACCGGAGTGTCCGGCACCGTCAGGCTGGGTGCACATGGAGAATGGCGTCTGAGCGGCATGTATGGTGAACCGCTCGGCCAACCCGCTCATGAAGAGTTTTACGGTAAAGGTATTACCGGTCCATATTTATTGGACAGCTTGTATCCCGTGGTGCCCGGTTCGGATAAATTGCAGGTAGACGGGATTGACTATCAGAGCGGCCTCGATTACCGGATAGATTACGAATTGGGAACCATCACCTTCAATGAGCCGGTGCTGGAGACCTCCCTGATTACGGTGGATTATGAATATATGTCGGACCTGCATCGCCGTACCGGCATTGTGTGGGCCAACCGGCAGGCCGGCAACTTCAGCATTGATGTGCTGAAAGGGGTGGAGATGGCGCTTGGCGAGGAAGATCCACCCTTGGTATTCCACCGGCCCGAAGAAGATGAATATGCATCTGACTGGCCGGCGGAGCTGCCGGAGCGCCAGGAGATGCATGGCGCCGCCATCAGCTGGCGCTTGAGCCCGCGCACCAGGATGTATACCTCCTGGTTTGAGGCCGACGGTATCGCCGCCTGGCAGGTAGGAGCGGAATGGCGGGATGAGAAGAGCTTGGCAGTAGTGAATTATCAACTGCTCCCGTTGGGTTTTCAGATGATCGGCCGTCTGCCGGAGGAAAGCGGGTATGGCAAGATCACTGGAGGTTATGAATGGCATATATCGGACCGCTGGCTGAGCAAATTAAATGTATTTATACAAAAGCCGTTAACCGACCAGGTCTCCTACAGGGAGCGGGTAGAGCATGTGCTGGCTTACTCATATGGCAACATGATGCTCGGCTGGCGCCTGGCCATGGACGGCCGCTCCGGCCTGACCGGTAACGAGCGGCAGTATACCACTGGGGCGCTGCTCTATAAAGAGTGGGGCCATTGGCGTCTTTCTGCGGAGCACCAGGATGTCGTCGGTCGGAAAGGTCCCGCCGTCGGAGGACAAATGCAAGCCAAGAGTAAACTGGCGGCCACCATGACCGGAAATGGTCCGCATAAACTTGATGTGCACTGGAGCCGGGAGCAGCGGGTACCGGTGGCAGGACAACCGAACACCGTGCAGGATGCCAGGCTATACTGGACAAAAAGCAGCAGTGCAGGCAACCGGGGGATTAACTGGTATTTTCTGTGGCGCGACAGCTTGCTCAGCGGTCCGGCCTATCCCGCCTCACGCACCATCTTTAACCGTCTTCAGGCCGATTCCGGGTTCGGCCTCCCACATTTTACCGGGAGCCTCACCCTGGAAAGACAAAGGCGCACCAAGGATCGTCAGGTAGAGAATGTGCTGTATAATGCCCGCACCTCATGGCTCTATACGCCGCCGGGCACCGTTTACGAATTTTATGCCGGCGCCTCGCGGGACGGTATCACCGGACTGGAAAAGCAAAGCTATGGACTCAATGCTCATATCCCGCTCTTTTCCGGCTGGTCTTATCGGCCGGCTTTTTCCCGGTATATGGAAAACGACATAGCCGACCGCAGTGCCGCCTCACAAGTGGTGCAAAGCCTCGGCTGGGCAAATGATCTGTGGCAGGTCGATTTCTCCTACGTCACAGGGATATTGGAGACACCGGAGACAGATGAGGATAGCGATGAGGAGGCGGATGGCAATGACGGGGACGATGAGGAGGAGGACACGTCGTCTCCCCTGACTTCACTGCCCTATGGCCGGCGATATGCCGTAAATGCGCAAAGAGTGGTCGGCAGGTCGAGTTTCACCGCCACTTTGTCATACGAGCGCCAGCGTGAAGGCCAGGGTGAGATAGGTGTGTGGCGCGGTCGCCTGGCAGGATCGGCCGCCACCGGTTCTCTCAGCTTGAGCGGGGCATATACCGCTGTCTGCTCTCTCCCGGCTGACGGTCCATCCTGGCAGCACAAGGGGGCCATTTCCCTCTCCTGGCAGACGGCAGCCGACAGCAGGTTGACGGTGCGGGGAGCGAAAGATATCCGGAAAACCAGCACTATCAGCGCTACCGACCCTTCCGGCGCGGCCGGCCGGCCGGCGGGAGACTATAACGGCATAGCTTTACATGTCGAATGGGTGAAGTACTTTTGAGTCGCTCTCCCGCCGGCCCCTCACTGATGCGGCAGACTGCCGGCGCAGGAATTTATCGCATAAATAAGGAATTAACGGTGGGGAAATAAAAGACGGGGTGCCGGGGTGTGGGGAAACACCGCTAGGAGGTAAATATAAATATGATGACCAGTTTTCAGGGCCGGTTTCGGAAAGCGTTTATTCTTTTGTTGAGCATGTGGTTGCTCCTTTCCTCCGGATCCTTGGCCGACCGTGCTTTATTGGGATTTGAGGCCAATCAGGACGCTGCCAGTGCCTTGGCCGAAGTGGGCGGCCAAACCATCAAGGTTTATCCGCACACCAGGATGATGCTGGTGGAAGTGCCTGAAGGCCAGCTCGACAAATTAAAAAAGAAAAAGGGCATTCGCTTTGCCGAAGCTGATGCCGTCACCCGCAAGTTCGATACGGTGACCTGGAATGTGGAAGCCATCGGCGCCCCTCTGGCCTGGCAGGTGACTCAAGGTGGGGCGATAAAAGTGGCCGTGCTGGATACCGGGATCGACGTGCAGCATGACGATATTCATGTATACGGCGGCTATACGGCGGAGGGAATCTTCGGTGATCCGCTGGCCGATTACGACGGGCATGGCACTATGGTGGCCGGCGTGATTGCCGCTCTGAACAACAATGCCGGTATATACGGGGTGGCTCCGCAAGCAGCGCTCTATTCGGTAAAAGTGCTGGATGACAGCGGCAGCGGTACGGTGAGCGCCTTGATCGACGGCATATACTGGGCTATAAACAACGGCATACACATCGTGAATATGAGCCTCGGCACCAAGACTGATTCCCAGGCCTTGCGGGAGACCGTGGAAGCGGCATATGACGCCGGATTGTTGCTGGTGGCGGCAGCCGGCAACACTGGAAACAAGCCCGGCAATAACGATTGCGTGCAATATCCGGCGGCCTATGCCCCGGTGATCGCCGTCGGGGCGGTGGACAAAAGCGATGTGCGGGCCAGTTTCTCCGCCACAGGGCCCTCTTTGGATATCGTGGCTCCCGGGGTGGGGGTGATCAGCGCTTGGCCCAGCACCCTCGTTATCGCCACCAATGGCTATGCTACAGCCAGCGGTACCTCCATGGCTGCTCCTCATGTAACCGGCACCGCCGCCTTGATCTGGGCGAAGAATAGACATTGGTCAAACAGCCAGGTGCAGGAACACCTTTTGCTGACGGCGAAAACGGTTGGCGACGGCAATGCCAATCGATATGGCCGGGGACGGGTGGATGCCGCTGCCGCTTTGGGTATCGGCGGGGATGCGGCGATCCCTGAGACCATGGCGGCGACGGTGAACACTGTTTTTGCCAACAAAAACAAAGTGGAAATAACCGTCACCGTGCAGGCAGCGGCAGGTGGCTCGGGGCAGAGCGGCGGGGCGACGATAGCGACGCCCTTGTCGGGAGCAGTGATTTCCCTCACTGTCTATACCCCGGCAGGTACCAATTACAATGTGAAGGGGTATACGGATAAAAACGGCCGGGCTTTGTTTACCTGGCATGTGCGGAATAAGGACGGCATGGGTGTCTATCAGGTGAGGGCGCAGGTGAGCAAAGCCGGATATATCGACGCCGTGACCACCGGGCATTTTACTGTGTACAATTGAAGGTGAACACGACCGATTTGGGCAGACAGCGGCAAAGGATTTAGCGGAACAGCGTAGAAATATATTCTTGAATACATGGCAGAATGGCAGCCCGGGCTTTATATTCGGCTCCCCGGTATGTGGCCTTGGTAGTTTGCGGAGGTGCGGTTGTGGTATATATCGGCTTGATTCTGGGATTGGTTTATTCACGCTTCGTGCAGCAATCGGTGTATAATTATTTCGATGCTCTGGAGACGTTGCCTTCGGCTTTGCAGTGGGTGGCCAATGTTACCCACCTGCCGAGCGGTTTGTTGATGCAGTGGTATAAAT
Organism: Bacillota bacterium; assembly: GCA_012840225.1. Taxonomy (GTDB): domain Bacteria; phylum Bacillota; class Limnochordia; order DTU080; family DTU080; genus DULU01. The sequence continues at coordinate 13,127 of DULU01000103.1, read as the reverse complement.
CGGGAATGGCGATCATCATGCTGGGCCTGGTGCCGGCTTTAATCGTCATCGGTTGCTTGTTACTCCAGTTTTTGGTGGAAGCTATCATCGAAGAACGGCGTACCGCCGCCTTTCGTACCTATAAGCCGACCGAGCAGAATAATCAAACCGCTTGAGAAGAGCATTAAGCAGGATCAGAAACAAACGAGGGATGGGAGGGAAGACTTCCCTATCCCTCGTTTGCGCGCTTATTTGCCTCTTTCTAATTTCTAGCCAACTATCTAACCAGCTTACCAACCCCGCTGGGCCAGGCGCTGTTCGGCCGCCATGCTGACCACCTGGGTGCCACGCATGGCCTCGCCGAGCCCGGCCGACACTTTAACCAGTATATCTGGATCGTTATAGTGCCTGGTAGCCTCCACAATGGCTTTGGCCCGCTTCACAGGATTTTCCGACTTGAATATACCTGAACCGACAAACACCGCTTCCGCACCCAACTGGCGCATCAGCGCGGCATCCGCCGGAATGGCCACGCCGCCGGCAGAAAAATTGGGCACCGGAAGCCGTCCGGTGTCGGCCACTGCCGCCACCAACTGCAAAGGAGCTCCCAACTCCTTGGCCGCCGCCACCAACTCTTCGTGGCTGAGGGTGGTGAGCCACTTGATCTGGCTGGTGATCTTCCGCATATGCCGTACCGCTTCCACGATATCGCCGGTGCCGGCCTCACCTTTGGTGCGGATCAATGCCGCCCCTTCGGCAATGCGCCGCAAGGCTTCGCCCAGATCGCGAGCCCCGCATACGAACGGTGTCTTGAAGGCGTGCTTGTCGATGTGGTATTGCTCGTCTGCCGGGGTCAAAACTTCGCTTTCATCGATGCAGTCCACACCCAGCGCTTCCAATATCTGGGCTTCCGCAAAATGACCGATGCGGGCTTTAGCCATGACCGGAATGCTGACCGCCCTCTGGATTTCCTGTATTTTTTCCGGGTCGGCCATGCGTGCCACCCCACCGGCAGCTCTGATGTCGGCCGGCACCCGCTCCAGCGCCATGACGGCCACCGCGCCGGCATCTTCGGCAATTTTCGCCTGTTCGGCATTGGTGACGTCCATGATCACGCCACCCTTGAGCTTCTCCATCAGACGGACTTTCTCTTCCCAGTTATTCGCCTTATTCTCGCTCATTGATGATCCTCCTTACCGGTAAAAATGAAAAACCTGCGCGCCGATCAACGACACCCAGGGAGAAGCATCTCGCACGACTTTACTTTTTAGTTGTCCGTACGAATGCCTTCTCCCAACCAGACTGTACTGGCGGCTCCGGGATCTCACCGGATCAACTGCTGGGGCGGATGGACTCGTCCTCCATCTGAATCTGGAGGCATTACCACCGGTCTGGAATTGCCCGCCCAAAAGGGCGGGCTCACCGTGCCACGAAGGCGACTTAAGTTTGAACATATTATACCAAACCAGGAGAAAAATGAAACAGGGAAAACGGAAAGATTGCGGTCCTCACGCCATTGGTAAAAGGAGGCAGTCGCCGGTAAAGAGAAGAAGACAAAACTAACTTGGGTGAGAGGGGAAATATAATGGCCGAAATCTATCCTTTCAGAGGACTGCGGTATAACCCTTCTTTGGTGGGAGATCTCTCCCGGGTGGTATCACCTCCATATGACGTGATATCAAAGGAAGAAGCCGGGAGACTGGAAGCTCTTAGTCCTTATAATGCCGTGCATATCGATTTGCCGAATTATCCCGGCGCCGGCACCGATATATCCCGGTATGAAAAGGCCGGCCGCTTGTTCAGAGAATGGGTCAGGGGAGGTATATTGCAAAAGGAGCCTCAGGCGGCTATTTATGCCTACCGCCAGACCTATAAGGTGCCGGGCACCAATGAGGTGCGTCGCCTTTTGGGAATGGTGGGAGCTTTGCGCTTGGCGGCCTGGGAGGAAGGTGTGGTGCTGCCGCATGAGCATACCTTTGCTAAACCGAAAGCCGACCGACTCAATTTGATGCGGGCTACGGAAGCCAATCTGAGCCAGGTGTATTCTTTTTATTCTGATCCTGCGCTGACGGTGGAAAAGGCCTGGGAACCGCTTCTCGCCGGCCGACCTCCGGCCGTGGCCGTGCCCGATGGCGACGGCAATCTGCATGAGCTTTGGCCGGTGACTGAGCCCGGTGCGCTGACCGTCGCCAGGGAACTGATAGCACAAGTGCCCGTGTTTATCGCCGACGGCCATCATCGTTATGAAACGGCGCTGGATTATGAAAAGGAGCGAGCGCAGAAAGCGGGGAGCGCCGCTTCTCCGAAGGCACAATGGCACACCATCATGATGATGCTGGTCAATCTGGATGCCGGCGGGCTGACCATCCTGCCGACCCACCGGGTGATCACTTGTCCTGTCCTGCCCAAAGCAGGGGACGAATTATACCAGGCTTTGCTCCAGGACTTTGAAGTGGAACGCCGGCCGGAGCCGGGAGCCGTCGGGAAAACTGTGATTTCCACCCAAGCTGCGGCTGCCGGGGAGGTCATGACTCCTGCTCAGGCAGCGGCCGCCGCATGGCAGCTGAGCTGCGGTGAGATCGGTCTCTATACCAGAGACGGCGGCTTTTGGCTGCTCAAACGCCGGGAGGCACAAAAGTTGGCAGCTAAAATACCGGGCAACTCGTCAGCCGCTTGTAAAAATCTGGATGTGACGGTGTTGCATGAAATAATCATCAAGCAGATCATCGGACTGACGGAGCAGGCTCCAGACGGGCAACTGCCGATCATGTATACCCGGGATGCCGGCGAAGCCTGCGCTGCCGTGGCTGCCGGCGAGGCCTCTGCCGCCTTCCTGCTTCCTGCCCCCATGGTGAAGGATGTCAGGGATGTAGCGCTGGCCGGCGATGTGATGCCGCATAAATCGACGTACTTTTACCCGAAGCTTCTCACCGGGTTGGTCTTCTCCGATCTGAATGATGTTTTGGCATTTTAAGCACCTTAAATTCATATTGACTCCATATATGCGGTTTGTTAATATGGCGGAAATACCTGGGCTGAGTGACCCGGGGGAACTAAATAGGGGGGTTGATGGCAATGGACTGGCAAGAGAAATTTGGCAAAGAGGGACTAACCTTTGATGATGTATTGTTGGTGCCCGGCTATTCGGAAGTGCTGCCTTCGGAAGTCGATATCCGCACCAATTTGACCAAACGCATTCAACTGCAAATTCCTTTGATGAGCGCCGCTATGGATACCGTAACCGAAGCGCGCTTGGCCATAGCGCTGGCGCGTGAAGGTGGCATCGGCGTTATTCACCGCAACCTGGATATCGCTACTCACGCCGGGGAAGTGGATAAGGTGAAGCGCTCCGAAAGCGGTATCATAGTCAATCCGGTATTTTTGTCGCCGCGCCATTCCATCAGGGATGCGCTGGCTATCATGGAGCGCTATCACATTTCCGGAGTGCCGATCACAGAAGACGATGGTGTGCTAGTCGGTATCTTGACCAATAGAGATTTGAAGTTTGAGGAGAATTTCGACCAGCCGATCGGTCAGGTGATGACCAAAGATAACCTCATCACGGCGCCGGTGGGCACCACCTTGACGGAAGCCCAGCGCATTCTCCACGAGCACCGCATCGAAAAGCTGCCTTTGGTAGATGAGAATTTCCATCTCAAAGGTTTGATCACCATCAAGGACATTGAGAAGTCCCGCAAATATCCCAATGCCGCTAAAGATGAAAAAGGACGCCTGAGAGTGGCCGGCGCCATCGGCACAGGCGGCGATACCTGGGAGAGAGCAGCGGCGCTGGTGGAAGCCGGGGTGGATGCCCTCGTCCTGGATACCGCCCATGGCCATTCCCGCCGGGTGCTGAAGGTGCTGGAGAAATTGAAGGCGGAACATGGCAATAAGGTGGATATCATTGCCGGCAACATAGCTACGGCCAAGGCCGCCGAAGACTTGATCAAAGCCGGAGCGGATGCCATCAAAGTGGGCATGGGTCCCGGTGCCATCTGCACCACCAGGGTGGTAGCTGGCATCGGTATGCCGCAGATCACCGCCGTCTGGGATTGCGCCCAAGTGGCCCAAAAATACGGCATCCCCGTGATCGCCGACGGCGGAGTGCGCTATTCAGGCGATATAACCAAAGCTATCGCCGCCGGCGGCGATGTGGTGATGCTGGGGAACCTCTTTGCCGGCACTGAGGAAGCACCGGGAGAGGTGGAGATCTACCAGGGTAGAAGCTATAAGGTCTTCCGCGGCATGGGATCCATAGGGGCCATGCGCTCAGGCAGCAGCGACCGCTATTTCCAGGAGAAATCACGGAAACTGGTACCCGAAGGCATTGAGGGACGGGTACCCTACAAGGGGCCTTTGGCGGAAACCGTCTATCAGCTGATCGGCGGCCTGCGGGCCGGGATGGGCTACTGCGGGGTCCGGAATATTAAGGAGTTGCAAAACAACACCACCTTCGTCAGGGTGACGCCCGTGGCGGTGACCGAGAATCACCCGCATGATGTGCAGATTACTAAGGAAGCGCCTAACTATCATATTTTCTGAAAAAGAACCGAGGTAGTCGGCGACAGTGGAACAAAGATGCCAACACCACATTTCACCGTTGCATGACGATCTATTGAGCCTGATCGCCATGCTGATGGCGTTGGTTTTGGTGATTCCGGTGGCAGCAGAGGTTATTGCCGGTGCCTTGACAGGGACAGGTGGTGGTGGTTCTTCCGCCCTCACCAAAGCCGGTGGTGTTTCAGCCTGGAAAGTGCCACTCGCTGTTCTCTTTCAGCAGTTGATGATGGGAGGCCTGGCGGCTTGGCGCCTGCGCTATGTGGGATACTCCTGGGAAGCGCTGGGCCTGCGCCTGCGCCCCCTGTGGGCGCAATTGGAGGCAGGTTGCCGGGCAGGTGTCAGCCTATTGATGCTGAACATAGCAGGGTCCACTGTTGTCGGCGCCGTGCTGGCTTCACTGAGGGGTCCGGAGCAGAGCCTGCGCCTTATCTATGCCGAGCAGGAGAGGCTAGTGGGCCTTTTGAGGGTGGAAGCAAAAAACCTGCCCGTTCTTCTTGTGCTGCTTTTGACGATAGTCATTGTGGCTCCGGTGGCGGAAGAGCTGTTTTTCCGTGGGTATGTCTATAATGTTTTAAAAAGAATCACCGGCCGGTGGGCGGTTGTGGTCTCCAGCCTGATTTTTACCGGCATACATTTTTATGTCGTGCAAGCTCCTGTGGTTTTTATTCTGAGCGTGGTGCTGACTTATATCTATGAAAGCAAAGGCTCTTTGCTGGTGAGCATGAGTGCCCACGGGTTTATGAACTTATTGGTGGCGCTAATGGCGATCTTGTTTGGTCGCTTCACATAAAATCCGGCGACAGGAAGGGATAGCTGCATGACACATATACCCGAAGCGCATTTTTCATTGCTGACGGTGCTGCCTGAGGATGTGGCCGGTCAAAGGGAAAAGCTGGAAAAGCAGCTGATAAGCTTGGGCCTTTTGCCCATGGAAGCTTGGCTCATGTCTTTGCGCCAATTGTCGGCCGTGGTGCTATGGCAGCGGCATCAAGATCAGGCGTATCAAGGTCAGGCGACTGCTCTCAACGCCCTCAATCATCCGGAAAAGGCCGGCTTGGCCGATCTCCTGCAATTTGCCTGTCGCCTCGGGCTCAGCGTCATCAGGGTGAATGAAGGCCCATCGGCCGGTACCGTCCAAGTCGGCGGCTCCTTGCTGAGCTGGATGGCGCTCCTGGCTCGCCGGAAGGGCGCCATACCCGCTTCGGTGGCTGCCGTTTTAGCCGGTCGACTTGGTCTGAAACACTCTGTTTCGGCTCCCTCCTCCACGGCTCCGCAGGCGGATGCAGATGATGCAGATATAGAGGAGCCGCCGTGGTCCCGGCGCACAGCCGTGATGGGCATTCTGAATGTGACTCCCGATTCTTTCTCCGACGGCGGCCACTTTTTCAGCCTGCCGCAAGCCGTACAACGTGGTGTGGAAATGGTTGAGGAAGGTGCCGATATTATCGATGTGGGAGGCGAATCCAGCCGCCCCGGAGCCGAGCCGGTCTCGGAAGTGGAAGAATTACGCCGGGTCATCCCGGTAATAAAAGCGCTGGCCGGGAAAATCGGTAAAACCCTGATCTCCGTCGACACCTATAAGCCGGCAGTAGCCAAAGCGGCAGTGGATGCCGGCGCTCACATCATTAACGATATCACAGGTTTGCGTGATGAACGTATGGTGGAAGTGGCGGCGGAGACAGGGGCTTATGTGGTGGTTATGCACATGCAAGGCATACCCCGCACCATGCAGCATCAACCTAAATATCACTGTGTGACCGCCGAAGTCTACGACTGGTTGGCTGCTGCCTGCGCCAGAGCTAAAGCCGCAGGTGTCAAACCGCACCGGCTGATAATCGACCCCGGTATTGGTTTTGGCAAGGCCACGGAGCACAATCTGACCTTGCTGCAGCGTTTGCGAGACCTGCAAACACTAGGTTATCCGGTGCTGGTGGGCACTTCGAGAAAATCGGTGATAGGTAATGTATTGAATGTTCCCGTAACCGAGAGGTGGGAAGGAAATGCAGCTACTGTAGCCCTCGCTGTGGGTGAAGGAGTGGATATCGTGCGGGTGCATGATGTAAAAAGCATGCGGAAGGTAGTGCAGATGAGCGAAGCGATAATCCATGGTCGGGTGGTTGCCGGTGGCTGATGCCGCTGTGCGAGCCTATATCGGCTTAGGCAGTAATATGGGATGCCGGGAGGACTACCTGTGCAGCGCTCTCAATTATCTGGCGCACCTTCCGGGAGTGGCGATTACCGGTATTTCCTCCATTTATGAAACCGAACCCTGGGGAGTGACGGAGCAGGATAAATTTTTAAATATGGTGGTGGAGGTAAGTGTTTCGCCCCAGCTAACGCCACCAGAGCTTCTTCGCTGCCTGCAGGAGATCGAGAATAAGTTGGGGCGCCTCCGCACCCGGCATTGGGGTCCCCGGACAATAGATCTTGATTTGTTGCTATATGACGAAGTGGAAATGGATACCCCCTTTCTCAGGTTACCCCATCCTCAATTGACAAAGCGAGCCTTTGTGCTGGTACCGCTGATGGAGGTGGCACCTGCCCTGTGGATTAAAGGAATTCCTCTCCGGGATTATCTTGCCGAGCTGGAAAAAGAACGGGCACCGGGAGATGTGGTCCAACTGCAGCCCGCACCTATATTGACTGCCGGTGGGTATTGCTGCAGTGGCGAATAGACATCTGCAGTGGCCTATAGGCGCTGAAAATCGACGACATCCAACACAAATATAATGGCACCGCCGGATTCAATCTCAATAGGCAGGGTAACGGAAGTAGGCATTTCCGCCGAAGTGTGCGGCAGCAACTTCTTCCGCCGTTTACACAAATTGCCTATCTGATCGATGGTCGCTTGGAGCTTATCATCATCCACACCGATCAAAAGGGTGGTATTGCCGCGCAGCAAAAAGCCTCCAGTGCTCGCCAGCTTGGTGGCGCCGATGCCCATCTCGTTCAAAGCATTCATTAACGGTACCGCATCTTCATCTTCAATTACAGCCAGAATGATTTTCATTTGCGCTCCTCCTTCCCTGGTACGGATTTTTTGTATGTCATGTTTTTTGATTACCAAACTAAAGCGGTAATTCCTTCCCGGATGGCATTACAAATGCTATTGCCCAGGTAGATGCGGATGGTGAAAGAAAAGAAAACCCCCATAGGAAGGGGGCGTTATTGAAACCTATAAGCCGATTAGGCCAATTAACCTCAGGTCACTTGGACATCTTTCTGTAGGAATCGGCAGCTCGGGCTAGATAATGGCTGGCTTCTTCCGGCTTGCCGAGTTTCAGAAAGACGTTGCCGGCTTCATAACATATTTCCGCTATGCTTGCATCGTCTTGACTTTTACTCAGTATATCAAGGCTTTCCTTATATGCTTCGGCTGCCGGTTCAAGCTCATTGCGACTCGCCAGGATACGGGCCAGCAAAAGTTTCATCTCACCTAGATCCTGGTTATTCTTCAGGTTAGAAATGGCCTCCCGGCAATTCTGCTCAGCCGTTTCCACATCGCCGGCGCTCCAGGCAATTTTGGCCAATTCCGATTGGGCGTTAGCCAACATTGCTGGCCTTTCTAGTTTCTTAAATAGCTCAATAGCCTCTACTAAAAGAGAACGAGCTTGGTTTAGCTCCCCTTTTATACCTAATGCAATAGCAAGATTGTTTGCCGCCATGGCTATGTGGAGTTCGTCTTCAATCGCTCTACTGAAAAACAACGCAGCATAATAGTGCCGTATTGCATGGTCTATTTGTCCTAATTTACGATATGCTACTCCTAAGGCATTTCTTACTTGTCCATACTTATAATAATCATTCAACCGTACACTTATTCGTAATGATTTGTCGAGAACGGAGATAGCGCGGGCATAATCGCCGAAATCCGCTAGTAATATGCCATAATTAACCATTGCTCTGATGTAATCGTTTTGGCTAGGATCATTCATGTCTTGCAATAGCTCAATAGCACTCTTATAGTACTCTTCTGCTTTAGTAAAATCACGTATTACATGAGATGCAGCTCCGGCAGAATTAAGGCATCTGGCTGCTAGTAAAACATTGCTTGCTTTACGATGTGCGTCGGCAGCGAGTGAAAAAAGTTTTGCCGCACTAACATAATCTTTTTTATAGTAACTTACCCATGCTGCCAGTGAATAAGCTCTTCCCATTAAGTGGTGGTTATTCATCTCAACAGCTTTATCTAATACATCGGTGGCAATTTTATCAGCCTCATTTAGATCCTGAGCCATGATATGGAAACCTTTATTGAGTGTACCTTCTAATTCAATTGGATCATGGCTGTTAGGATTATCGAGAAGTGCACTTAATGTTAATCCTAAACGCTCGGCAATTTTTTCTAACGATTTCAACGACGGATCAATGATGCCATTTTCGATCTGTGAAATAAATCCTCTGGTGAAATCGTTTCCAGCAAGATCGCGCTGAGTTAATCCTAATTCAAGCCGCCTGTTTTTTATCCGTTTAGCCAGTAAGGTGCGATCAGCTCTTGCCATTTTGCAGTCCTCCAAGCCAATTTTTAACGGACTACTGCTAGTTAATACAGTATCATACTGGCAACAAGATGACTATAGGCATATCGACGTTTTACATAAGGTAAGTGATAATAACTATATCACTATAGAGAGCGAGGGATATAAATAATGACAAAGCGACTCTGTATTCTTTTATCTATGGTGTTTTTGTTAGTATGTATTTTACAAAGTGGCATTAACATTGTTGTGAAGAGTGAAAGTGTTTTAGCTTGTGAAATATTGCCAGGTCCCGATCCTGGGCCTCCACATATCTTATAGAGTATATTTTTGGCTCCAAGACGGTGACAAATAAATTCCTGATGCTGTATTCTCATATTATACTGCACAGGAAGGAAAAGGCCATTGCCATCGATCCACAAAAAGAAGTACATCTTATTGGTAGTATTGGCGCTGGTTGGAGTTATAGTTGGCGGAGTATTATTTTTGGGAAATCAGAGTGATCAGGCGCCGCAGACGGCGGTAGTCGGGAAAACGGCGCCTGGTTTTTCCTTATCGGATCTGGATGGTAATATGGTCAATTTCTCACCGCGACAGGGAAAGATAATCTATCTGTTTTTCTGGGCGACCTGGTGTCCATATTGTGTGCAGGAAGCCAAGGCATTGCAGAGCTTCGTGGAGTCCGCCGGAGACAAGGTAGAAGTGGTGGCGGTTAATTCAGGTGAACCGCGGGAGCAGGTAAAAGCGTTCGTACACAACAACAATATTACCTACACTGTCTTGCTGGATCAGGATGGCAAGGTGGGTCGGCAATACTTGGTGCGAGGGATACCGGTGACCTGGATAATCGACAAACATGGGATCATTTGGGGTAATTACGTCGGTGCCTTGGGTATAGCAACTCTGCAGAATATCCTGACCGTGGTGGAGAAAGAGCAGTCATATGCACCGCGCCAGTGATAACTAAACTAAGCCTACGATCCGCCACCAGGTTATGGCGGTCAAGGTAATCATGATCATGGCAGCAGGCATGGCCAACAATCCGGCTTTAGCCATTTGTGACGGTCGGAAATAACCATAACTATAGGCGAGCACATTTGGTGGACAGCTCATGACCAGTAAAAATGAAAACGATGTCCACATACCTATGGTCAAAGCGATGATAATGGGATTTACCCCTTCTTTTATAGCAATGGGAATGGTAATCGGTATTATCAAGGCAGTGGCAGCCGTGTTGGACATTGTTTGAGTGATGAGGGCGGCGAACAACCCTACCCCGACCATCAGCATCAGCCAGCCGCGCCCGCCAAACAGGGGAAAGAAGATATTGGCAAGGAAGTCGGCGGCCCCGCTGCTGCTCATGGCTGACCCCAAAGCGATGCCGCCTCCGAAAACCAAGACGGGAACAGCCCATTCCGTCTTTTCGCTAAGCGTTTTCCAGTCAATCAAGCCGAACAACACCAGCAAAACCACGGCGCTCATGACAATGATGGAATAGTCCATACCGTGCCAGGTTTTAGTAAAGAAGCCGAGGAAAGTTAAAAGAACAATCGCCAGGGTTTTTTTCTCGTCCGGTGAGAAGGGCTTTTTCTTCAGTTGCTCCTTGGTGAGCGGCCTGAAGTGCAGAGAGAGATCCGGGCGAAATACCACATAAAGGGCGAACCAGACGGCGGCAATACAAACAACAGCCACCGGGAATGCATATAAAACCCATTGCCCGAATGTGACATCGATGCCGGTAATGTTCTTCAGGAAAGCCGCAGCAACCATATTGCGGCCACCACCCACGAGTGTGCCCATGCCGCCGGCTGAGGAACAAAACGGTAAAGTCAAAAATAAAAAGGCCCCGGTGCGGCTATATGGTTTTATGCCGGCTGCTTTGATGAGCGGCAGCATGGCCGTTATACCCACAGCACAGGCGGCTACGTCGTGCATGACGGATGAGGCCAGGCCGAAGCCCATGCATGAGACAAAGGAAAATTTAACCACGTTGGTACCGGTGTACCGCAATATAAACCGTCCGAGACGGTCGGTGAGTCCGACCTTCTCCACCACGATGGCGATCATTAAGGAACCCATGACAAAGAAGACTACCGGATCGGCATAAGCGGCCCAGACGTTTCGTACCTCATCGATGCCGAATGCTACCAGGGATATGGCCGACATGACCATGATAATTGGCAAAGGCAAAGGCTCCGTCAGAAACAGGATCAGGAATACTGCCAGAATAGAGATATATATCTGAGCATCATGCCCAAGTCCGGCCGGTGCGGGAAGCAGGAATAATATGATACCAACCATGACGGCACAGGCTATGGTGAGCAAACGCTTTGGTAGAGTGGTATCATCCTCTTTATGATCGTGGGCTTGACTAGGTTTCAGCTTGAATGAACCACCTTTGGTCCTGCTATCTTCCGCAGTATTGACCGACATTGGTGAGGCACTTCCTTTTACGGGTGTATGCAGTGGGTATATACGGCTGAAGTGGCGCACTGGTAGGTACCATTCAACTTAACATATGCTGGTTTCTTTGGCTGTAATGAAAAACCTGCCAAAAACAGGATAATTATTCTATAGCAGGACAGGAAAGTGATTGTTGACCGGGATTAATTACCGGCGTATAATAAATGGCACAACCTTACAACTGTGGCAGGTTGGAAAGGAGGGCTCCCGGATGACTGAATCAGGTAACCGCAGTGAGATGCATAGAGCAGTCAACGCGGCAAGCTGGCGATTTTATTATTATTACTTTTATTTTGGGAGCCTGTGCCTGCCGCCGTTGTAGCTGTAAAAGCTGAGTAAGTATAGCAAAGGCCGCAGGCACAGAGCCTGCGGCCTTTTTCTATACACGAAAGGGGCCGCACCAGTGTATACCGGTGACGGCCTTTTTTTATACACATATACACAATACAGAAAAGAAGAGACCAAGCATAGCGATGAAGGGGGAAGCAATGATGCAGGCGCCATTGGCTGGAAGGAAGTCTGCGGATCAGAAAACGTTAGTCGAGGTGAGTGGACTCTATTTCGGCGGGAGAGAATTTATTGTGGCCGCCGGTCCGTGTGCGGTGGAAACATGTGAGCAAATGGATGTGATCGCCAAGGGCATCAGCGGGTGCGGGGCGCGCCTGCTGAGAGGAGGGGCCTATAAGCCCCGGACCAGTCCGTATGACTTCCAGGGCCTGGCGGAAGAGGGAGTGCCAATCCTGGCGGAGACCGGGCATCGTTATGGCTTGGCGGTAGTCACCGAGGTGGTGGCGCCCGATCATGTGGCCGCAGTGGCGGCTCAGGTGGATATGCTGCAGATCGGCACCCGAAATATGAGTAACTTCGAGTTGCTGAAAGCTGTGGGCCGCAGCGGCAAGCCCTGCCTGCTGAAAAGGGGGATGTCGGCCACACTTGAGGAACTGGTGATGGCGGCAGAATATATCATGGCTCATGGCAATAGCCATGTGGTTCTGTGCGAACGGGGCATCCGCACTTTCGAGCGCTATACCCGCAATACACTGGATTTAAGTGCCGTGCCTGCCTTGAAGGAATTAACACATCTACCGGTGGTGGTGGATCCCAGTCACGGTACAGGGAAGCGATCATTGGTACGGCCAATGGCTCTGGCGGCTGCTGCGGCCGGGGCTGATGGGCTATTGCTGGAGGTTCATCATGACCCCGACCACTCCTGGACCGGTGATGGCCGGCAATCCTTGACCATTGAAGAATTGCGCCGCCTGATGTTCGAGCTGAGAACCATCCTGCCGGCCTTGGGACGTACATTGAATTATAGATTCAGTGTCGATGAGCAGAGTCGGACCGAAGTGATGATCTCGGGACAAGAAAACCACCTCAGCCTGGCCGGGGTGATGCCGGGGTGATCTAATTCGAGTGGTTAACACATGACATATATGCAATGCTGCCTGTAACAAACGCTACAGGCAGCTCGATAACCCATAAAAATGTATTTTTGGCTTTAGCGTCCAAGGATTCTGTTTCGCTGCTACACGGTTGCTTCATTGATTGATACAAGTCGCCATGTAACTAGCCACCTCGCAACAAATGAAAACGCCCATCGGAAGCTAACCCCAATGGGCTAAATGGCTTGGTGCCGAAGGTGGGATT
>DULU01000102.1 GCA_012840225.1 Bacillota bacterium | reverse complement strand
ATCACCATCCACACCAGCTTATCGCAGGTGGTAATGAGCGGCTCCCACAACAGAGCGATAGGAACTTCGATACTGTCGATCAATGGGCTCCCCTCCATTCACCAACAACGTTAGTATTACTATCTTAGCATATTCCTCCTCGTCTGCAAACATGTGTTTCATCTTTTCTCCCCTTACTTCCGGCATATTTTTCGGGGAGATGCGGATGGACGGCCTGTTGTCGGGTGATGAGTCCTCGATAGCTGGGCGAATTTGATGTTTAAATAACATATAGACATGCCCAATGACACTGGTGCAAAACCGACCTTGACCCTAGTTCACTTGACGCTGCATAATTGCAAGTGATACCGGGTATCATTTTTTAAGAATGTAGACATGGAGACTAGAAGACCAAGAGACGGAAAAGGCGGTACGGAAGAGTGCTGCCTGGCGAGGAAGTGAGGCCATGCGCCGGGTGAAAACAAAAGGGAAAGCTCCGGCAGTTATGCTATTGCCTATGCTTTGGCTGCTGCTAATAACGTTGGTAGTGACGGTTCTGCCTGCAGGACGGCTGTCTGTGGTTTTGGCGGCACCAGGACCAGCGTTGGGGACAACGTCGGCACCGGGGACCGGAGGTACGTCTACCTATGCCGTCGTCGTCACCACCACTTTCCTCGCCGATATCACCGCCCGGGTTGCCGGTGAGCGGGCTGAGGTGCATGCGCTCTTGCGGCCCGGGGCCGATCCGCATTCATATCAACCAGTGCCGGGTGATATTCGCCAGCTCTCTAAGGCCGCTTTGTTCGTCGTGCACGGTGCCGGCCTAGATAGCTGGGCGGATCGCTTAAGCAAAAGTGCCGGCACTCCGACGATTGTCGCCAGCCGGGGGTTGTCCCCCATGACGGCTGAGGGTGAAGAGAATCCCCATTTTTGGCTGGACCCGCTCCTCGTAAAGACATACGTCGACAATATCCACCAGGCGCTCTGCCAGGTGGATCCGGTAGGCTGCCCACTTTTCGGCATCAATGCCATGAGCGTGAAAAAGAGCCTTGACGAACTGCATTTGTGGATAGAGCAGCAGGTGGCTGTCCTACCGCCGGAGCGGCGGCTATTGATCACATATCACGACACTTTTCATTATTTTGCCTCCCGCTATGGCTTTACCGTTCTCGGTTCCATCGTGCATAGCGCCCATCCTGAAGCTGAACCCTCCTCCCGGCAGCTGGCGGAGTTGACAAAGATTTTGGCCGCATACCAGGTACCGGTGATCTTCACCGAAACCACCGTCAACCCGAAACTGGCCGTGGCGCTGGGCAAACAGGCGAGCGCCAACATTAAAATCGCCACTCTCTACACCGGCTCCCTCTCCGCCCCTGACGGCCCGGCCGCCGATTATTTCACCATGATGCGTTATAACACCCGGACCATAGTGGAAAGCCTGAAGAAATAATGGAAACCGGAAAGACTGGAAAGATTGGAAAGTCGGGAAAGATTGATAAGCCGACAAAGGGCCTGTCTCCGGGTGGGACTCATCCGGGCGGATCTCTTCCGGGCGGTGCTCCACAGGGCGGTGCTCCACAGGGCGGTGCTCCACAGGGCGGTGCTCCACAGGGCGGTGCTCCCGTGATCGAATTGTTGGGAGTGACGGTGCGCTTTGGGCATCGCACGGCCTTGGAAAATATCACTCTTTCCATCCCCGCCGGCAGCCAGATCGCCATCATCGGCCCCAACGGCGCCGGCAAAAGTACCCTCCTCCGCACCATGTTGGGTTTGATCCGCCCGGCGGCCGGAGTGGTGCGTCTTTTCGGCCTGCCGCCTGTGAAGAGAAGGTCGGCCGCAGCGTTCATCCCGCAAAGGGAGACGGTGGACTGGTCTTTCCCGGTGACGGTGCGGGATGTGGTGATGATGGGGCGCATCGGCCACATCGGCGCCATCGGACTTTGGCTTCATCCGGGCCCGGCCGATCGGGAGGCGGTGCGCCGGGCTCTGGACCGCCTGGGCTTAACGCCATATGCCGGGAGAGCTATCTCGGAACTCTCGGGCGGCTGGCAGCAGCGAGTGTTTTTGGCCCGCACCCTGGCTCAGGAAGCGCCGCTTCTCCTGCTGGATGAGCCGTTCAACGAGATCGATGCCGGCACCAGGCAACTACTGCTTGAACTGCTGGATAGCTTTGTGGCCGAAGGGCGGAGCGTCCTGGTGGCCACACACGATCTGGAGCTCGCCAGGGAACGGTTCCGCCGGGTGCTGCTCCTCAACAAGAAAATTTTGGCCGACGGGCGGCCGGAAGAGATCTTCCAGCCCAAACTGCTGCAGGAAGCCTTCAGCGGACAAGTGGTGACTTTGGAGTCGGCCGGGAAAACCGCCATCTTCGTAAACAAACCGCCGACCTCGGTGGGGAAACATGTGGAGAAATAGAAGAAATAGGTGGAAAAATAGGTGGGGAATTGCAGGAAATGATTGACCTGATCAGCGAGCCTTTATCTTATGAATTCATGCGCCGCGCCTTTCTTGCTGCCATATTGGCCGGCGGGGTGGCTTCCCTCATCGGCACCTTCGTGGTGCTGCGGGGTATGGCTTTTATGGGCGATGCTTTATCGCACGCTGTCCTGCCCGGCATCGCTGTCGCCCACCTCACTCGGCACAGCATCTATGCCGGCGCTTTCCTTGCCGGACTCATCACCACCATGGGTATCGGCTATCTCAGCCGTCACCGCCGCCTGAGCGAGGATACGGCCATCGGCATCTTTTTTACCGGCATGTTCGCCTTAGGCATCGTCATTATCAGCACCATGCAGTCCTACAGCATCGACCTGGTGCATTTCCTCTTCGGCAATGTGTTGGCCGTTACCAGCGATGATCTATGGCTGATGTCCGGCGCTGCCTTCCTGATCCTCCTGGCTTTCGCCCTCTTTGGCCGGGCCTGGGTGATCTATTCCTTTGATCCCGCCTTTGCCGAGACCTCGGGATTACCTGTGGGTCTCTTGCATTATGGCCTCATGATCCTCATCTCCCTGGCCATAGTGGTCGCCATGCAGACCGTCGGGGTGGTGATGGTGTTAGCCATGCTCGTGACTCCCCCCGCCACCGCCCGCCTTCTTGCCGGCAGAGTGCCTGCCATTATGGTGCTGAGCTTTATCTTCAGCACCTTGGCAGCGGTTTTGGGATTATATTCTTCTTATTATATGAACATCGCTTCCGGCGCCGCCATCGTGCTCTGGGCCACCATCATCTTCATGCCGGTCTTTATCTTCGCTCCCAAAGTGAAACTCTTCGTGCAACAATACCACCAGCTTCGGCAACGGTGCGCCGGGAAGGTGGGGTAATGGTAGAGGAGATGAGATAGTTGACGGACAACAAAGCCCAAGCCGCTCATGCCCTCCTCCAGATGGCGGAAAAGAGAGGGGTGCGTCTGACGGCTCCCCGCAAAGCAGTGATCAAGAGCATCGCCGGACTGGATAACCCCTTCAGCGCCGGCCGGCTGTTGGAGGCGGTGGCCTCCTCAGGTTGTGGGGTGGGGCGGGCGACCGTCTTTCGCACGTTGCAAATGCTCTGTGAGGTCAATGTGCTGGAGCGCATCCGCCTGGAGAACGGTCAGGAAGCTTATGTAACCGGCCACCCGGACACCAATCATCACCACCTGATCTGCACTTCTTGCGGGCGCATGGAGAACCTCCTGGGACGGGAGATCTGTCGGCTGGCCGAGGAGTTGGCCGCCAGAGAAGGTTATGCCCCGCACAATCACATCTTTGAAATCTACGGGATTTGTCCTGCCTGCCAAGATAAAGACCAGGAGATAGGGAACCCGTAGCGAAGCACCTCATAAAAGAGATAAAGCGAGGCATTTCATTAAAGACGTTACATTGAAGAAATTTGCCGACACAAATCGCCAAATCGCCAACCGACTTGGCGCAGGAGGAATCCCTGATGGAAATAGTCAAAATGAAATATCCGGAGATCAAAGCCGCCGCCCGGCGCGGGGCCATCGCCCTGCTTCCCACCGCTTCGCTGGAACAGCATGGTTCTCACCTGCCGGTGACGACGGACACCGATATCGTCACAGCCGTAGCCAAAGCTGCTCTGGAAAAGCTGCCGGCCGAGGTGGAAGTGCTCTTGTTTCCCACTCTCTGGCTGGGGGCTTCGTATCATCATGCCTATCTTTTTGCCGCCTCCGTTGACGAGAAGACATATATAGAGCTCATCACCGATCTGGGTCTATCCCTCGGCCGAGCCGGCTTCAGGAAGCTATTTATCCTCAACGGTCACGGTGGCAACTCGCCGTCGTTACGCATTGCCGTCGCCCACATCCACAGGCAAAACCCTGAACTCCTGACAGCGACGGCGGAATATTGGTCCCTGGCGGCTGCGGCTGTCAACAAGCTGCGTACCACCGGTCCCGGTGGCGCCGCTCATGCAGGGGAACTGGAGACTTCACTGATGCTTCACCTCAAGCCGGAAACTGTCGAGATGGAAAAGGCGGTGGCGAGCCTCCCCTCTTGGCCGCCCGGCTTCGTACGTGATCTAACCGCCGGCGGTCCGGTGACTGTGAGTGTGGACTGGCAGCACCTGAGCATTGACGGGCCGCTGGGAAATCCCAAAGCCGCCACCAGCCAGAAGGGCGAGGCGATCTTCGATTTGATTGTTGAAGCCGTGAGCCGCACCCTGACCGACTTCTACCGTCTCGACCCAGCCAAACTCATCGGAGGTGTATCAAGTTGAAAAAGACATCACTCAACCTGATTCCGGCATTTGTGGTCAACCTCGGCAGCCGGTTAAAGCAACTACGTGCCGTCCCCGTGCAGGTGGAGGCCGCCGGCGGTGAAGCTCTCCTCGTCGTCTTCAGTCATTCTCCCAATTTAGATCCTTGGTATAAATACATGCGCTTCCCCAATGATACCTTAAAAATGGCGCTTTTGTCGTTGGATGGCCGGCTTCTCTGGCAGCGTGATATGGGAGCAGGCGTGATCCCAGGCATCTGGTTTTTCCCCTTCTTCCCCTTCGATCTGGACAGAGACGGCGTGGAGGAGATCTGGATCGTCAATAATCCTGCACCCGAAAAGCCCTTCAACTCCTCGCTATTCCAACTGGAAAAGCTCGATCCCGCCACAGGGGAGACGGTGGAGAGCCACCCGTGGCCGCACGGCGATATGCCGGCGTATGAAACCATGTCTCACGCCTACAGATTCTTTATTTTCGGCGGCCGGGTGCATGGCGAGCCGGTCTTGGTCACTGCCCAGGGTACTTATAACAGCCTACACCTGCAGGGCTGGTCGCGACAGGGAGGGCTCGTGCAGCGTTGGCATATTGATATACCCCCCGAAGCGCCGGGGGCCCGCGGCAGCCATATGACGGCCATCGTGGACTGGAACAGCGACGGTGTGGACGAGGTGTTCTATGGCGAGCGCTGCATCGAGCTCGACGGGGGTAAGGAACTCTTTTGCGCCGACAGGGACACCTACCGGGGCCATTCTGATGTTGCCCAGCCGGTCTTTGACTGGCAGGAAAGGATCTGGCGCCTATATACCTTGCGGGAAAAGGATATCCATGTTGCCCCCAGGGTTTGCTGCTACGACCAGGAAGGACGCCGTCTGTGGGGGCACCTTGAGCAAGGACACCTGCATTCCGGCTGGGTGGCCCGCATGGGTCCGGAGCAGAGACACGTGGGCATGGCTGTGCCCGAGGGAGTAAAAAGCCCTGGGGTGGGAGCGCCCCGCGGTGCGGAAGAGTATTTTTATGACATTGCCACCGGCCGCCCCTATCCGCAACCGATATCCCTGCTGAGCACCCGCCCGGTCGATATGGACGGTGACGGCGAGCATGAATTTGCCGGCGACAACAAGCTTGTCACCGCCGACGGCAGCGTCTTGGCCGGCTTCCTTGGCAATGTGGCCATGGTCGGCCGCTTCCTCCCCTATCCTGGAGAGCACCTATTGACCTTTGATTATGACGGCGTGCTACGGGCCTATTATGCCGCCGGCGTGAAGGACAGTGAAGCGGCCATCGCCAGGTATAACCATCCCTTCTACCAGGCCAACAGAAAACTGACCGGCTGCGGTTATAACAATCGCAATTTGGGCGGTGTTTGAAGGTTGGTGGCGGGTAAACGGCTGAGAGGCCATGAGGTTATGGGTTATGGGTTATGGGTTAAGATCCATGGGCCATGGGCTTAGGCTATGGGCTATAGGCTAAGAACCTAAGAGATCGAGGTACGCAGGTAGAGACGAGGTCGGGTACCGGGCACCGCCGTCAGGGAACCGGCCTCTACCAGCTTTTTTATGTCGTTATAGGCCACACCCAGGCTCACATGAAAATGGTCGGCATAGCTGGCGGCTGTCCAGGCGGTGCCGGATTCCGCCAGCTTAATGGCCTCTGTCAGCCGGGAGGCCGTGTCGAGTATGGTGATGGGGGCCTGTAAGGCGGGCTGCTCCCCTGCCATATAGCTGGCCGCTTTTTCGGCCACATGGCCGGGGGCGCCAGAGGCTCCGGCAGCACTGGGGGCTCCGGCGGCACTGGGGGCGACGGCAGCACTGGGGGCTCCGGCGGCACTGGGGGCGACGGCGGCATTGGAGGCTCCGGCGGCACCGGCGGTATAAGCGGCACCTGGAGCATCGGTGGCCACTGGCGTCGGCATTACCTTAGTAAGGTGGGAATTCACCGCCGAGAGCCAGTGGTAGACATAATCCTCGGCGAGATCGCGGGTTTCGGCAAAAATCCAGTTGACCTGGGGATGAGTTACTTGTAGGGCGGCTATGATGCTCATCAGCCAGCCCGCCCGCATGTGCGTCGCCTGTTTCAGTACATCCGAAAGCCGCCCTTCCACCACCACGGCCGAATAGGGCAACCTGCTCAATTCCGCCAACTGAAACGACAGTCGGCCGGCAACGGCGGCGGAAGCTATATCGGCGCAGGACTTCCTTTCCACAGCCGCCACCAGCTTGTCTTCCCAGAGAAGGCCGTAGTCTCCTATCGGCAACTCTCTCGGCACACAGGCTACCGGGTATTTGGCAAAACGCCAGGCATACTGTTCCCTCAGGTCGACAGCCACGGTCAATGGCCCTTCCAGCTTGCGGGCCTGAGGAACACGAATCCCCGGTCTCGCTGTCCGCATGGTCTTCTGCGTCCGCCAAAAGACGATCTCCCGGCCTCTGGACATCACCCACACAAAGATAGACCGGCGATGGCTGCGCCGCTTTAACACCAGATGGACAGCTTTCCCTTCACGGCGGCAATACTCCACCGGCACTTCCTCAATGATTTCGGCGTCTTCCGGCCATTCCTCAATCTGCAGGCAGAACGCATCTTTAGTGCCCGGCCAACTCTCCCTGGAGAGGAGATAAATATTTTCCCCATTGCTTACCGGCAAAGAAAGCACATACGGCAGCTTGGATGCAGGGTTGGGATTTCTCGCCAAACGGAACAGTCTTTGGCCTCCTCTTGCTTGGTTCGCTTATTACCTGGTTTGCCTCTTGCTCTTGCTTAGTTCGCTCCCACCAATTTAGGCCTCACGCGCTCCGGATCTTCTGGAACAAATCGGCAAATATGGAATCCCGGTGCACCTGGTAGGCGGTTTTGATGAAATGCCGCCTTTTATCTTCGCTCCAGGTCACCTGATCGGTGAGGATAGGGCTCGGCACAATATGGGTGAGCACCCAGGCTGGGTTCACCAGATAGGCCACCGCCGCCACATCCCAGATCACCTTGGAAGCGGCAAACCTGTCTTTGACATATTCCCGCACAATATCAGTTAAATAGGTGCCGATGGCGCTTTGCCCGTCAATATATCTCTCCAGCTCTGCGACGGTGGTGGCCAGGTGGGTGACCACATTCTGGCACGGCAGGTGCACCAGGGGAACACCGCAATCGAACACCAGCCGGGAGGCCAGGATATCCTGCCCCAGATTGAACTCTTTGGCCGTCGGCCAATAAAGTGAATTACCCCCCAGCCAAACCACTACGATTTTCTCCACGAGGCGCGGCTCAAGAAGGAGGGCAGAAGCGATATTGGTGATGGCGCCGACGGCTACCACATATAGCGGCTCCTCGGAGGCCATGGCCCGCTCGATGAGATCGGCGGCCGCCTCACTCCGGCAGGGAGCGGCCAAATCCTCCAGATAGCCGGTGGAGCCTTTGCAGACGAAGTTCCCCGCCCGTTTGATGCCCAGCTTATCCAGCACCCGGTGGATCTCCTCAAAGCTTTTTTCCATGCCGTCCTGGGGACTGCTCGACCGGGTATTGAAAAAAGGTGCGGCATAAACAGCTTCCAGATTCAACCGCTCGGTGGAAAGAAGGGCATATACCAAGGCAAACTGGTCGTCCACCTCATTATAGGTGTCGGTATCGAGCACCATATTGACCTTGGTCTCCGGCACCACAAGCCGCTTCAACAATAACTCCGGCGCCAGTCTGGGGAATTTGACTATAGCCACGGCCTTCATCCTTTCCATTCCATGCCACATTTCACTAAAGGAAGCTCACTTTCCGGGGCGAACCGGATAATACATAAACGGGATATTACATAAACCGCAAAATACATAAAAGAAAAAGGGCGGTGTCTGCCATGCCTGAGAAGAGCCAGAGCCATATAAATAAGGATGAGGTAACTGTAGCCATAATTGGAGCGAGCGACAAACCGGAGCGCTATAGCCACAAAGCCTTCCTGCTCCTCCGGGAGAAGGGCTACCTCATATTTCCCGTGCATCCTACTCTGGCGGAAATCGCCGGCGTCAAGGTATATAACAATCTGGCCGACTTGCCGCCCGGCATCGACACCGTCACCGTATATGTATCACCCCAGATCTCAGGCTCTTTGGGCGAGGAACTGCGCAGGCTCAAGCCTCGCCGGATTATATTCAATCCCGGAGCGGAAAACCCCGCCCTTTACGACCAATTGCGCGCCGCCGGCATTGAAGTGATCGAAGCCTGCACTTTGGTCCTCCTGAACACCGGGCGCTTCTAGGCAGTAAGTGGCTGGCTATCTTCCGGTTATCTCCCGGTAGCGCTCCCGCCAGCGGCGCAGCCCGGTTTCGGGAGGCTCCAGATGATTTACTTCGTATTCCAGGGCGATGTCGCCACTATAACCGTCTTTTTCCAGAGCCCCGAGCAGCCAGGGTATATCGACGGCGCCGTCACCGAGCATGACGCGCTCGAATTTGCCGTCTTTAAAGAAGCCGTCTTTCAGGTGCACAAAGACGATATGGTCGTGAAATGTGTGGTAAGCCTCACGGTAATCAATGCCGTGCGCCAGCACATTGCATGGGTCATATAGCACCCCAAAGTGGCGGGAGCCCACCTCCCGGCAAAACTCGACCATCCCTTTGGCATCGCAGGTGATGCCGCCATGGGTCTCCACACCCAGGTAGATGCCCTTTTCTTCCGCAGCGGCCGCCAGTTCCCGGAAAAACGGCACCAAAGCGAAAGCCGTCTCATGAGTGCGGTCCCCCGGATGTACCCTGATGGATCGGGCTCCGAGGCGGACGGCTATTTCGATGGCTCTCTTACCCTGAGCGAGCTCAGAACGCATTTCCTCCTCTGAGCTGTCCTTGCGCAGCCCCATGCCGAAATAGCCCCCGATATTGACCACCCGCAGCCCGTTCTCCCTGAGGAGCCGTTCGAGATCGGCCAGGCTATACTCCGCTTCATTGACCGAGAAGTGCGGCAGGCGCCCCAAAAGGTCGACTTCTTCAAATCCGGCGGTAGCGATGTGCTTCAGGGTGTAGTCCAATGGTTGCTTGGCAAAGGGAAAGGTACAAGCGGCAGGTTTTGCTGAATACATGAAAAGACCTTCTTTCATTAGCCCTATATAGCTTTTAGCCGGCTTCCGGTATATTATCTACCTTCCTTAATATGGCTGGATAATCCTGCTTTTCTTCCTCGATCATCCAGGGATATCACGACCCCGGTGAAAAAGGACGAATGAAGGAGGATGGACGAGTTCCTCCTGTATGCCGCTTTGTCGCCACGGCTTCTCAGCGCCGCATAGAGGATTTGTCAAGGGGCACCTAATTACTTATGCTTAACGTACCTGAATTAACTCGCCGGAGGGGAGTGTTGTCCAGTGGAAATGGATGCCCAAACGTCCGAGCGAATCAAGCGCATAGAAGATTTTGTAGTTCAGATGATGAATCTATGCGCCACCAAACAAAGCATTGCCATTCTTGATAAAAGAATAGGCGGCATTGAAGACAGACTAACCAGCATTGATGAAAGGCTGAATGGTGTTGAGGAAAGGCTGAACGGCATCGAGGAAAAGTTGAACGGCGTAGAGGAAAGGCTGGATAGCGTTGAAGATAGGCTTAACGGCGTTGAAAACAGACTAGACTGCGTTGAAGAGAGGATAAGAGATGTTGAGGTTAAGCTGTCTACACGCATCGATCAGGTGGAGAAGCGCATCGGCGATGTCGAAGCAAAGCTCAGCGTGCGCATAGATAATTTTGAAGGCAAGGTGGAAAACCGCTTCACTGAAGTGGAAAAGCAGCTCTCCACCCTCCACGACCGGATGACCAAGCTGGAAGCGGAAACCAAAATGGGTTGGCGCCAATATTTATATCGCGAGCATGAATATACCGTGCGCCTGGGACTATTGGAAGAAAAGGTGGCCACTTTGGAAACAACCTGAGCCGGAGGTGCCGTGATTTATTGTCATATATATCGTCATATATACTTGAAGACAACTTGCACCCCCGGCTCTTCACCGTTAGCGACGTTTCAGCTGTTCCCAGAGCACTACACCGCAATCATCAGCCCATTCTTGATACATACACTCCAGGGCCGCCACCCGCACCGCCCGCAGACGCAGAAGCTGCGCCAGCTTATCGATCTCTCCGGCCACGTGGCCTGCACCCATGGCACAGTGATGGGTCGGCCCTTCCTCGCTCCAGGCGGTGACGAAGTCGCCCGGCGGCAGGGCAAAGCGGATGCGGCTGTTGGTGTTGCCGATCTTCAGAATGGGTCCGGGTAGAGACTCGCCCTCGGCAGTGAGGAACTTCAGATGCCCCTCGCCGGTCTCCGCCAGCGCCGTCAGGGTGACCGGCCCGGTTTTCACTTTGAACTCCACGGACACACCATATCCTGCCTTGCCGTGATATATCCCCAGCCCCCGCAGGAAGGCCGCTCTCCTTAAGATAACTGAGGAGCCGGCCGAACTGGGTGTCCAGGGCGGTGATGGCGGCATAATAAGCGGCGAGCGTCGGCCGGGGCAATTGGCCGCGGGTGATGTCCCGCGGGCCCTTCTCTACCGGCCTGAAGTTGGGCCGCAGCTGGAGGCGCTCGGGGTCATATAGCCTCATATATTCTTCAGGAACCGAAAAATAAGGATCATGCGGGGGACCCCAGGAGAGAAACAAAGCAAACAGCTCCCCCTCCCGGCGCCTCTCTTCCATATAAGAGAGGGCCAGATCGGTCTGCCCCTCCGGCTCATACTTATTCCAGGGGATGGGCTCAGGGGTATCGCGGTAGTAGGAGGCATTTAGATGCTGGTGGGTGCAATTATAGACCGCCCAGAACTGAAAGCCGTGCCGCCTTGGTCCGGGGGGCGTGAAACGGCTGCGGGGTATGCCGTCCAGGTGCCACTTGCCGATGTAGCCGGTGTGGTAGCCGGCCCGGGAGAGGATTGTGCCTATGCTTTCTTTTTCCGGCGGCAGGGGCAGGTCGTTGGCCAACACGCCGTTGGTCAAGTGATCGCCTGCTCGTCGCCTCTGCACCCCAGGGAACAGCCCCGCATCTGATCGGCAAACACAAAAAGCAGGTTGGGTTTTTTGTCTGTTCTTCCGGGCAAAGGGCACCAGCCACCTATCCATATTATTTAATTTTTCCAGGAAACCGTCTCCTTTAGGATACCCTCTCCCGGAGGTAGGTCAAGGCGGCAGTCACTCCGGCGGTGCCTGGTATGTCGCCGCCATTCTCTACCGAGAGGTAGCCGCGATAACCCTTTTCCCGCAGGAAAGTCAGAATGGCTTCGGTAGGCACCTCGCCATTGCCAAGCAGCACGGAGCGGTATACATAACCCGGCCGTTCCGGCACCGGATAGCCGCCCGGCGCCGGAGCGGCCGCGGCCCCGGGCCCCCCGGCAGGAACAGGAGTTGGAGCAGGAAAGGCTTTATAGTCCTTCAGATGCACATGGACCACCCGCTCCCATAGACGCTCCAAGGCCTGCATGGGGTCATCGCCGCCCAACAGGAAATTGCCGTCGTCAAAGGTGATGGACAAATCCGGCGCTCCGGCCATAAAGGAGAGCATCTGCTCCAGGCGGCCGCGAAACTGCGCCTGCCCGCCGTGGTTTTCCGTGGTGACGCAGAGGCCGATCTTTTTTCCATAGGCGGAAGCGGCCCGCAGTCCGGCGGTGATTTTTTGCCGACCTTCTTCAGGAGTGAGATCGGGCTTGGGACCTCCGGTGGAAAGCATGATCAAGCCTGCCCCGAACCGTGCGCCCGATGCAGCTCTTCATACATGGCGGTGAGAGCGGCATCAAATTTGGCGGGATCTTTGTGGACGAAATCGGTCTTGATCACATAACTGGCCGGCGCCAGGCGATGTTTGGCGAGCAATTCCCGGACATCGCCGTCGGAGAGCTGCCTGATATCATCGTTGGCAAACTCCACTCCATCAACGCCCTGGTCGGCGCAGTATTCCACAAACTCCCTAAAGTTCATCTCGCCCCGGCGCAGATTTCGGCCGCTTTGATCAATGCCGTGGGCACCGGGCAGGCGGCATGCAGGCGGCACTCACCGGCTGCCGCCACCGCCGGATTCTGCGGCAGCAAGGTCAAAGCGAGCTCCATGGCGCTCACTCCGGTCAACTTCTGCAACAGGCCCTGCACTTTAGAGCAGGAAGACACGCCGGCGAGCTCCACCTTATCACCATCATCCCCGCTCCGCATGGTGATCTCGGCATCAAAGCCGCAGTTCCCGGTGAATACCTTCACTTTTACCGCTGCCATCTCTCACCTCTAACTCGAAAGCTTTAAACATGGTCCAGTTGCGGAATGTGCACCGGCACCGGCAACAACCGGGCAAAGGGTCCGGGGAGCTCTTCCCTGGTAAGCGGTCCACCCAAAAGCAGGCCGGTTAAGTGGGGATTATCCAGGTCGACGGCGACCACCTGCCCTCCGGCCGGGGAGGCTCCGCCGCCGGCTGAGGCGGCCATATCTCCGGCGCTCACCTCGAGCTTCCGGCCATCCCACCGAACCGTCGCCCGCTCCACATCCTCTTCCCACCGGCAGCCGATAACGGCGACAAAAGGCGGCAAGCCGGCCGCCCTGCTTTCCAGGTAGGGAGCGAGCACCATAAGGAGCTTCGGCCAATCGATGATGCGGAACATGCCTTGCGGATAAATTTGCCAGTAATTGGCCACCCGCCAGAGCCTTTCGGTCTCTGCCGTGCGGACGGCGGCGAGCTCCACCGTGGCCGCCTGGGCCAGCGCCAGCTGCATGGCGCCATATATCAGTTCCGCCTCCCTCCCGGTGGGCGAAACAAGTTCGGTGATCTGCAAATCTCCGGCCATCTCCTTCAGAGAAACGAGGTATCCCTCTTCCCCGACAAAAGTGCGAACGCCGTATTTCCGCAGCTTCTGCAAATGGCGGCCGCGGTCCACGCCATAAGCGATGGCCGGATAGAATTTGCCCAGGGCGGCCAGCACTTGGCCGTCGGAAGCGTCCACTTCCTCCACCGTTTTTGAGGGGGTGATGCCGGCTTTGTCCAGGGAGCGGCGGGTCACCCGCAGCTGGTATTTCAAACCGGCCGTCCGGTAGCCGAAGTTCATATAGCGCTGCTCATCGCCCCAAAGGACGGATAGATACCAGCCTCTCTCCCGCATGCGCTCGATGGAAGCCTTCATCAGCCTGCTCATCACGCCCCGGCCGCGGGCCGCCGGGGCGGTGGACACCCCGCCGATACCCCCGCAGGTGAACTCCACCCCGCCTGCCACCTTATCGCCTCCCACCCGCAGGGCCATCGGATACGCGCCGACATGGCCGATGATTTGGCCGTTTTCCTCCATGATCAGGGAGCAGTCGGGGCTCATGGCCATCAGATCAGGATGCCGCCGGGCAAAGAATCCCCTGGCATGACCGAAGATCCCGTCTTTGAACCTGGCCAGTTGGTCAATCTCCTCAGGTCGAAGCAAACGGATGGTTTGATCCATGACACATACCCACCTCTCTACCGGCTTACCGGCCGTCGGGTATCAGTCGCCCGGCATTTTCGTAACACACCGCCCGCAGCTCCACCTCGTTGATCATATCAGGATGAGCGTCGAGCTTGGCCTGCACGGCGGCCATATAAAGGAACGGGCTGTGGCTGCCGAAAAGGAGCCGCTCCACACCCAGTACACTCTTCGCCTGCAGCAAGGTTTCCACGCTCTCCACATAAGAGATTTCCGCCACCACATTCGGCGCTTTCTGCAGGAAGCGCAGCTCGGCGTTATAGACAGCGCAGGCCACCACGGAGAGCTCCGGGTGCCGCAGGGCCAGCTCGGCCACCTCGGCTGCCGGCACTCCGGGCACCTTCATCAGCGGATGATGAGCCCGCTCGTCCATCATGCGCATCTGGATGCAGAAAGGCAGGCGGTCTGCCGTCAAGAGGCCGGCCAGCCTGTCGACTGCCGGGGACGACAGCGAATATTGATGATAATTCGGGGTCAGCTTCACCGCCCTGGCCCCCATGGCCAGAGAACGGCGGTAATCATCCTCCCAACCGGGCAGGGAGGGATCAAGCAAAGTCACCGGCACCCAGAACGGGTCCTTGGCCGCCTCAACAAGCAGCGGTTCATTGGCCGTCATCGGATCGGGCAACAGCACGGCTTCGGTAGACGTCACCCAAGCCCGGCACACCCCATGTCCCGCCAGGTATTCCTTGAGCTCCGGCAATGTCCTGGGCCGCAAAGAGCGAAAAGGCCACGGACCACAGAAAACGCTGGTATCTATCAATTTATAAGCGGCTTGGCGCCCTTCTGAACACTTTTCCATTCCGGCACACCTCCAGATATTAAACCTCCGGATCTATATCAAAACCAAAAACTAAAGCGCCGGCCAGGCTCCGGCTTCGGCCTCACGGGTCTCACGGACGGCCTCATTCCTCAAGCTTGAGCACCTTGGCGGCATTATCGTAAAAAATCTTCCTATTCTCTTCTGCGGTGAGATCGGCGCCCACAATGCGGCCGAGCTGCACCCCAAAATCGCGCAAAGGCCAGTCGGAGCCGAAAATGATGCGCCCGGCCCCGATGCGGCGCACGGCATATTCCACCATCCCCGCCTCAGGCTGGGATCCGGAGGTGTCCACATAGACATTGGGCAGCTCTTCGATATCCCTTATGCCCCGCTCCCGCACCCCTCCCAGGTGAGCCATGATCACCGTGGTCCCCGGATGGCGGCGTGCCAGGTGAGCGATCTCGTCCGGGGTGGAACCGTTGTGATCCACCGGC
The DNA here is from genome assembly GCA_012840225.1 of Bacillota bacterium. GTDB lineage: Bacteria > Bacillota > Limnochordia > DTU080 > DTU080 > DULU01. Next base: position 2,434 of record DULU01000102.1, on the reverse strand, counting down.
GTCACCTGATACCACGAATGATGCAACACCGGCACATTCAGCTCCCGCGCCCGCTCCATGATCAGATCCAGGCGAGGATCCGTGGCTTTGACCGATATCCAGAGCTTGATGCCCTTCATCCCGCCGGCCACAATGCACCTGTCGATTTCTTCCTGGATAAAAGCAGGGGAATGAGCCGGGTTGAGATAACAAAATCCTATATAGAGCTCAGGCCGGGCAGCCATCGCCGCCAGGGTGTGATCGTTGATGGCGACGATATCCTCCGGCGAGGGGTTACGCCCGCCTGTTGCCGTAATGTTGCCCAATAGCACCACACGCCTGATATGAAAATGCTGTGCCAGGCGGGCCGCTCTCGCCAATTCAGCCGCCGAAGGCACAGCACCGGGCGTTATCAGATGGGTGTGAATGTCGATGCGCACTTATCACGCCTTCCTTCCGCTAATGATAATGATTTTGTTCACAGTTTAAATTAACAAATCATCTTTACCGCGTTAATCACCAGTTTTCCTAACCCTAAATAACTATTTTAACCAATATCGTGCCGATTGTCAGCAGGACCTTTCAATTCGCGTGTATAATTAGAAATAAAATTTACCGTTCTGTCTAGCCAGGGTCACAGAAAAACCGTCCGCAGCGACCTCCGGCCGGTTTTACCCTTTTGCCTGGTCTATCCCGCATTGTTTGTCTTTTCGGAGCGGAAAGGAGTAAATCTCTATGCCTAGCAGGTCTCCTATAGCTATAGATATTCTAGCCGCCCTACCAATACCCACTATAGTCATCGACAAAAATGGCCGGGTGGTCCTGCAATCCGAAACATTCAATAAAATGCTCTCCGTCGACGAACCGGTAAAAACTGTGGCTGCCATTCCGGACAAAACCCTGGCTGAGGCCCTGAATGCCATCACAGCTGAGCAAAACCGACGTTCGGGATGCAGCTATACCGGTCACCCGCAAAAAGTGGCGCTGGTGTGGGAACGCATCACCTGGTCCCGGAATGTTTATTACATCGTCTCCGTCATCTATCCCCTGGCTCTGTCCACCGGGCAGCCGGCCGGCGAGGCGGATAGCTCCGCGTCTGCCAAGGCTGGTGCCGGCGTCAATGCCCAGCTTTCCCTGGATGCTACCCCGACCCCGGCCGCGGCCACCGCTTCTGCCGGTGGAGGTGCCGGATTCAACCCCGGCGGCACCGGTACGGTATCGGGAAGCGCCACCCAAGCCGTGCCGGGAGCCGGGGGTATACAGTTGCCCGGTCCGGATCAAACCTGTCAGCTGCTGCAAAAGGCCATGGAAGCCGGCGCCGCTTCCGGCACCTCCATCGCCGTAGCCCGCCTGCAGGTGATCGACGACGGCACCAGGCAGCCATTATATAAAACAGATATCGAGCTTTGGCGACAGGTAGCCAGGCGCCTGCGGGCTCTCTGCCGGGTATCGGACCTGGTCGGCATGACGGAGTGCGGGGATTATATCATCATCCTTCTGGGCGCCGATCTACATACCGCCCAGACAGTCACCCACCGCGTGCTTGGGCAAATCGAAATCTGGTTAAGGCAAAATGTCGGCACCCCTCTGCAGCTGGCTGCCGGTTATGCGGTCTGGTCGCCCAAAGAACGCCATGTTACGCCCAGCACTCTGCTGGCGCTGACACAAGAGAGGATCCTGCATTTGACTTGAGGTGATGCTTTGACGTCGGCCCATTATGCCGATATATGAGGAAAATCAAGCATATCTCCAGGTATAGGAATTAATATTTATTAAGGCATGGTTTTTCTTATCTATGACTACAGGCATAAGATCTATGACCCTTTTCATGTGATCACAGTAATGGTTTGCGTTTAAAAGAGGAATATGGAGCAATGCGTCGTAAATTAGGGTTTGATGTAGTTATTTGCCTGGTACGGTCCGAGCGCATCTATGGTAATGTTTCATCGTCACTAAATGGGAAGGTGTTAATTGGCAGGGAGGAAATTGGCTGATATAATTGGGGTAATCTGGACGCAAAGCGGCTTGTTGCAGGGAAAATAGTCTGTCGGATATGCCTTCAGTGCATGGTAAACGCCAGAATATTGCTTATTTTGGCGTCAATGGCGAAGGAGGTGACGGCCAAAGCGAATGCCAACTAATTAATTACGGAGCGGATGCCATGTAGCTACATACTTGGTATTTACGCATCGACAACTGAATAACGCATCTACACTAAGGCCTAATATCTTATGAGGAGGAAAAAGAGATGTTTGCTTGGTTGCGGAAGAACGACCGGGGTTTCACATTGGTAGAGTTGATGATGGTGATCGTCATCCTGGGCATCTTGGCTGGTGTGGCGATACCGTTGATTGGAAATATGAGAGAACAAGCTTGGAAAGCGAAATTGGCGGCTACAGCCGATGCTATTGGCACTGGAGCAATTTACGCGGCGATTCAAGGGAAAGATGTTCCT
>DULU01000145.1 GCA_012840225.1 Bacillota bacterium | reverse complement strand
CCGGCGTGGCTGGAGGCGGGGATCAAATATTATGATTATCTGGTCTCCCGCCTGCAGAAAGGCCCGGACGGCTACCTGGGTTGGATCGGACCATATATATACGATACCACCCAGTGGTGCGATGTGCATATTGGCGATGCCATCCTCTTCAATGGCATGCTCGATTTCGCCGAGATCGTCCTGAAGGACCCGGAACTGGAAAAGGTATACGGGGAAAAAGCGCGCCAATATGTAGAACTCGCCGAAGTGAACCTGATCGAGAAATGGGATGCCCGCGGCACCTGGTATGAACACGGACCTTACGGCACCTATTTTAGCTGGAATCGCTATCTCGATCCTGGCGACCTGAGCCAATGGCACAAGCGGGATTATATCCGCAACTCCAATCTCAGCCTGCCTTTCAACAAAAATACGGCTATGGGCATTGCCGCCCTACGGCTTTATCGCATCACCGGCAAAGAGCTTTACAAAGACAAAGCCGTGAAGATCTTCAACCTGCTTAAAAGTCGCATGCAACTCCATGACGACTATTATGTCTGGAATTACTGGGATCCGGTGTCGCCCTGGGATATCAACGTTTCGGCGAACACCACGCGCCACTGGGTGGGCGTCCATCCCAACAGGGATTATCAATCCTCCGAAGTGGCGGATATTGTCGAGGCCTACCACTCCGGAATCGTATTCTCCGAGGAAGACATGAAGCGCATCGTCAACACCAATATTAAAGTGATGTGGAACCAGAACCGCATCTCCCCCGACTTTCGCAATTCCAATGCTCTCATTCTTCCCGGTGGGATCGGCCCGGACAACACCGCCGGTACCTTGTGGAGCAGTTTGGCCTATTTCGACCAAACCGTGCGCGACCTGATCAACTTCAGCGGCACCTCCATCCGTGACGAGATTTATGAGGGGTATATGAAAAATTTCGTCTTCGCCAATCCGCCGGGCTTCCAGCGTACATTGCTGGCAGACGGCCAGGAGCCCGAAGTGTTGGACTTTCCGCACACAAGCGTGCGCTTCCTGCATATGGCATTGGTAATGCCTTCCGTGGCCGGTCCTGGCGAGGAGATGATCATCGCGGCCAAGACGCTTTCCGGCGGTCTGCTGCAGGTGGAACTTTATGATGCCTCCGGCACCACCTCCCTTCTCACCCTGCGCAGCAGGCAGATGGGCAGCTCAGGTGGCGTGCTGGCCTTTACCTGGGACGGCAAGGATGACACCGGCCGTCCGCTCCTGCCCGGCGACTATCGCATCCGCTGGACACTCTCCGGTGACGGCTACCGGGAGCATCCGATCACCTTGCTGGCTGAAAGCTCTACCCGGAAGCCCGGATTTATGTATGAATGGCGCAACAACCAGCTCTTTACCTGGACCGCCGGCGAAGCAGGCATCATCGTCGATACGCCCGGCTGGAACGAACAGCTCACCGCCCGCCGGAGCATCAACTTCAGCTTGCGAGGCCTGGAGCAACCTGCCGGTGTGGAGGTGTGGGTCGACGACAGCCGCCTCTATGCCGGTAATAGTCTGCCGGGCCCGAACCAACTGGTCCTCGATCCGACCATTCTGGATGAAGGCCAGCATACTCTGACCATCACCGTCGGCGACGGCCGGAAAACAGTCAGCGAAAATATCCTCTTCACGGTGAGGCGCACTTTGGAAATCACCGGATTGAAAGAGTTCGGGAGCGGCGACAACTCCGGGATAGTACAAATGGGGGCTAACACCACCAATTTGGCCCTGGATACCATCCGGATCACCATAGACGATAAAGAGATTTACCAGGGAAAAACCTTGCCAAGGCAATTGGCCGTCGACACCTGGCAACTAAATGATGGTCTGCACCGGCTGCAGGCCCGGGCTACCGATATCTATGGCAGAGAAGTGGTAAGGACCATCGAATTTCGGGTGAAAAACTATAATCTCCTGGAAGACGATATCCATCCACCTCAAGTATGGTCCTTCTGGGGCATGTCGGATATTATCGATCGCTCCAAGACCGCCGAGACATCTGCCGGTTGGGAGTATGCCGCTTCTGAGCAGCAGGTATTGTCTTTCGACGAGGGGCGGCGGGTCAGGCGGGCCGACACCAAGGAATACCTGGTATGGGAAACACCGAAACTCCAGATCGTCAACCTGAAAATTTACGCCAAAAAAGCGGATCTTGCCGGTTCGGTGCAACTTTTCGCCTCTCCCGACCGGGCATCCTGGCAGCCTTTGGCATACAGGTCGGAGGTTGTGGAAGAGCTGGCCGACGGCTGGTTGGTGATCAGCATCAGGAGCGAGATAGGCCGCCAAGCCCAGACCGGAGAACCGCTCAACTGGTTCAAACTGGTCTTCCGGGACTATGCGCCTGCGGCTGAACTGCAGCTGGGCCGGGCGGAGATGTATCTCAGCCTGGAGTAAAGGAGCATGAGCAGCAATGAGCCAACCTGGCGCACCCTATGTTATTGTGCCTGAGTCCAGGATACCTGTAGTGAAGGAAGTCGACGTCCTTGTCTGTGGCGGCGGGCCGGCGGGG
>DULU01000101.1 GCA_012840225.1 Bacillota bacterium | reverse complement strand
GCGGCGGCAGCCACTTTGGTGCCGCCGATATCAATGGCCAACCATACCGCCACCGCCGGTCGCCTCCTTTTTCACCATCATCTTAAGCTGCCCGCTCTGCCATTCCACCCGACCCTTAACCACCGCCAGGTGCACATTCACCTCATCATCCACCGCAAGGAAGTTGGCCTCTTTCCCTACCTCCAGGCTGCCTATGCGCCCATCCAGGCCGATTACCCTGGCCGGATTAAGCGTGGCCATCTGCACGGCCGGCCTGAGGCAGCCGCCCAGGACGGCGGCGATATTGGCCACACAGCGATTCATGGGCCAGACGCTCCCGGCCAGGGTGTGATCCACTTCCGGACCATAGCCCTTTTTGCGCACCACGCCGTTTTCTTTGATTACCGTTCCATAATCGCCGTCGGGCAGGCCGGCCCATTGCGTGTTGTCGGTCACCAGGCAGACTTTGTCCGGACCCTTGCACCGCAGGAGGATCTCCATGGCGGCCGGATGGACATGATAGCCGTCGGCAATGAGTTCGGCGGTCACCTGATCGTTGGTTAGCACTCCGCCCACAATTCCCGGCTTTCGGTGATGCAGACCGCTCATCACATTGTAGGTATGGGTGGCATGCCTCAACCCGGCAGAGACCGCCCGGTTGAATAATTCATAATCGGCTTTGCTGTGCGCGATGGCCGCCACCACGCCGGTCCGCCGCATCTCGGCGATCACCGCCAGGGCCTGATCGAGTTCCGGGGCCAGGCCCATCAGTTTTAACTGCCCTCCGGCAGCTTGCCACATGGCCAGGTATTCAGAGACCGAGGGCCGGGGCGGCACGTTATCCTCCGGAGCCGACCCGGGCAGGTTCTTCGGCGCCAGATAGGGACCTTCAAGGTGGATACCTTCGATGATGGCCCCGCCGATGGCCCCGTTTTGCTGCCGTTCCTTGGCTTCCAGCACCCCGGCGATTTCCTTACCTGCACTGATGGTGGGGAGCCAGGAGGTGGTGCCGGTGGCTGGAAGATAAGCAGCAATTTTTTCCACCGCCGCACAGCCTTCGGAAGCGCGCTTCCCCAGACCGCCATGAATATGTATGTCGACAAAGCCGGGCACCAGACAGTGCCGGCCCAGATCGACCACTTCCGCCTCTTCCGGCTTCGGCACCTCTTTGCTTCTGCCGATGGCGACAATGGTGTCCTCTTCTACCAGCACAGCCGCCGGACCATATTCTTCCAGCGGCGTGATCATCCGTTCCGCCAGGAATAAGACCGCCACAGTTGATTCCCCCTTATTTGCCCATCGCCTTCTCCAGCATACATGTCCGCACCACGGAGGGTCAAGCTTCCTCTCCTCCCCTCATCCCCCAGGTTTTTCACTTATGATTCATGGTTTCTTCATATTTGCCTGATATAATTCCTCTTGGTAGAATGAGTGGCGGATAGAGCATCAAGACGATACAGCTATGCTGAAGCCGATCAAGGACATCTTAAGGGAGTGTTAGCTGATGAATAGAAGATTCAGGATCGCCATGCTGGTGGTTGCGTTATTGGTGGTGTTTCTGGCAGGTATTTATGTTTCGCCGTTCATCGGCGGCGCCAAGTCCGATGTGAATGCCGCCTCCTCCGGCATATCCGATGCAGGAGGATCTGCGGTCGCACCGATGGTACTCGGTCCGTATGCCGTAGCCGATGTGGCGGAACGGATCAGCCCGGCGGTGGTATATATCGAGGTGCAATATAAAGCGCGCGATACCAGGAGCCGTACCAGCGACCCACGTTCTCTCTTCGAACAGTTCTTCCTCAGCCCCTGGTTCCAGGTTCCGGATACTCAGCCTAAGCAGGGCACCATCTCGGTAGGTACAGGGTTCATCATTGCTGAAGACGGGAAAATTTTGACCAACCAGCACGTGGTGGATAATCCCGAACAGATTGAGCGCATAAGCGTGCACGTGCTCAATCACAAGGAGCCTTATGAAGCGGAATTGCTCGGTTCAGACTACCAGCTGGACCTGGCGGTGCTCAAAATCAAGCCCACCCAGGGTAAGCTGGCCGTGGCGCCGCTGGGCGATTCGGACCTGGCGAGGGTCGGAGAATTTGTCATCGCCATCGGCAACCCCTATGGTAAAGAATATGATCACACGGTCACCATCGGCGTCCTCTCGGCCAAGGGACGGGAGATCACCATCCCCGACTTCGAGCGGGGCGGGACCGGGCGCAATTATGCCGATCTCATGCAGACCGACGCCGCCATCAACCCGGGCAACTCCGGCGGTCCGCTGCTTAACCTCAGAGGCGAAGTGATCGGCATCAATACGGCGGTCAGCACGACCGGACAGGGCATCGGCTTCGCCATTCCCATTAATACCGCCAAGGAAGTGGTCGAAGATCTCATCAACAGAGGCAAAGTGGTCAGGCCGTGGATCGGCATAGAATACCAGACCTTATCCAAGGAGATGGCTGAATATCTCGGCTTGGGTGACACCAATGGTGTGCTGGTCAGGTCGGTATACCGCAACAGCCCGGCGGCCAAAGCCGGACTGCTCTCCGGCGACGTGATCCGCAAGGTGAACGGTGAGGATGTCAAAAATCAAGAAGAATTCGCTGCCGCCGTCAAGGGGATGAAGATCGGCGATAAGTTCAGCTTCCTGGTGGAAAGGGTTACCGGCCGGCAGATCAGAACCATCACCATTCTGGTCACGGTAGGAGAAAAGCCGGAAGGCATCTAAAAATTAAATTATCGGCAGGATAACTCGACCCGGCGGCCATAATTAGAGATGAAGAAAACTCTCTGATGGCCGCCGTTCTTTTTACTGATAAACAGGAGATGACAGCCATGCATGGTCGGATATTGGTGGTTGATGACGAACCGAATGTGCTGGAGCTGGTTTCAGTCTATTTAAACCGGGAAGGATTTGCCGTAACCACGGCCGAGGACGGCCGGAAGGCCCTGGAGCTTTTCGACTCCGTGCATCCGGATCTGGTGATATTGGATCTCATGCTGCCGGAGTTGGATGGTTGGGAAGTGTGCCGGTATATTCGCACCGCCGGTCAGACACCTATCATCATGCTCACCGCCAGGAATGAAGATCTGGATCGCATTGTGGGCCTGGAGATGGGAGCCGACGACTATGTGCCCAAGCCGTTTAACCCCAGAGAACTGGTAGCCAGGGTAAAAGCCGTGCTCAGACGGACCAGGATCATGCCTGCCGATGAAAACCAGGAGATTTTGCGCTTTCCTTACCTGGAGATCGACAAGCTGCGCCATGCGGCGCGGCTCAAGGATGCGGAGATCCCCCTCACGCCCAAGGAATTTGATTTATTGTGGCTGTTGGCCAGCCATCCCGGACGCACCTATACCAGGGAAGAACTGCTGGAACATGTGTGGGGATATGACTATTTCGGCGACGACCGGACTATCGATGTCCACATCAAGCGCCTGCGCAAGAAGCTGGAACCCGAGGAGCTGCCCTACCGTTATATCCACACGGTCTGGGGTGTGGGTTACCGCTTTGAACCCATAGCCACCGCAGAGGTCCGGTGAGTAATATGCGTTCCCTGTTCGCCCGGCTATTTTCGGCACAGCTGGCGGTGGTGTTCATCGCTTTGTTGACGGTGGGCCTGTCCTTGTCATACCTGTACACCCAGTATATCTTCAACCTGAAAGAGCAGGAGCTGATCCGCATCGGCCAGCAACTGGCCAGAGAGCTGCCCACGGCAACCTATCCCTTAAGTTTGACCCAGCTGCATGTTCTCTTGAATGCCGCCTATGTATACGGCGACGCTCAAATCTGGATAACCAACAGCAACGGCGAGGTGCTGCTGCCGCAGGAACTGAGGGGCATTCGCCTGGTGGATGAGGAGATGGAGCAGGTGTTTGCCGGGAAAGTCGTTTCCTGGCGTTCCTATGTGGAACAGCTGGGCGAGACGGCTTTTTCGGTAGCAGTGCCGATAAATAGCCCCTTGGGGATCAGGGGAGCGGTGCTGCTCCATTCGCCTTTGCGCGGCATCATGAAAACCATCGCCGGCGCCAGGCTCTTCATCTTCTGGAGCGGCATATTGGCCACTTTGTTGGCGGCTATAGTCAGCTTATTTATCTCCAAGAGGCTCGCCGACCCGTTGCGGGAGATGCAGGTGGCGGCCGGGCAAATCGCTAAAGGCGATTTCGGTAACAGATTGCAGGTGAAAGGGCGTGATGAGGTGGCGGAACTGGCGGCGGCCATCAACGATATGGCCTCCCGCCTGGGAGACACTTATCGCGCTCTGGAGGCCGAAAAAGCCCAGACCGAATCGGTAGTGGCCGGGCTGGCAGAGGGCGTGGTAGCGGTGGATCGCACCGGGCGGGTGCACCTGGTCAATCAGGCGGCGCAAAGGCTTTTGGCCCCCTTTAACCTGCAGCCCGGCGAGCCGCTGGCCCTGGGTAATGAGCCGCCGGGGGATTGGGCCGGCAATTTGGTCGCCGCTTTCCGGGAGGTTTTGGCCAGCAGCCGGCCGCATCACCTCAAGTTGGACTTGCCCCAGGCCACTTTGGCCGTGCACATCAGTCCGCTCAAGCAAATCCCTCCAGCGGCTGGGGAGGTAGACAGCGCCGGAAAGGGAGACACCGTCGCCGGTCCGGAGGAGGAACTCCCTTCGGGAGCGGTGGCGTTGATTCAGGATATCAGCGAAGCGCAGCGGCTGGAGAAGATGAGGCGCGACTTCTTTGCCGATGTTTCGCATGAGCTGCGCACCCCGCTCACCTCCATCCGGGGATTTGCCCAGGCAATATTGGAAAATGTGGTCACGAAAAAAGATGATGTGCGCCGTTACCTGGCAGTGATCATGAATGAAAGCATGAGGCTGATCCGGCTGACCAACACCTTGCTGGAGATCTCCCGCATGGAGGCCAATAACCTCAAGTTGCAGCTGAAACCGGTGCCTGTGCGGGAGATCGTCGAGCAGACTCTCACCACCATCGAACCGTTACTCAACGAGAAGAATATCTCCATTATTACTGATCTGGCTGCCGATCTGCCTCCGGTCACCGTGGATGCCGATCGGTTCAAGCAGGTTTTGATCAATCTGCTGGACAATGCCATCCGCCACACCCCGGAAGAGGGGGTGATCCGCATCGCTGCCTCCGTCGCTCCAGGTAACGGTGCAGCAGATGGGCAGCGCCGGGTAGAACTCGTCGTTACCGACACCGGTCCCGGGATTCCTCCCGAAGAGCTCCCCTACATCTGGGAAAGATTCTATAAAGTGGATAAGGCCCGGCGGCAGAACAGGAGTGGCGGCACGGGTCTGGGGCTGGTCATAGTGAAACAGTTGGTGGAGTTGCACGGCGGGCGGATCACGGTGGAAAATGTACCCGGCGGTGGCGCCAGATTCGTCATCACCCTTCCGGAAAAGGGCCCGGATAAGGACCATGGGAGCGAAGGATGACTTCGCGGGAGAAGAAAAGGCGCCCCGGAAGTAAAACCGGGGCGCACGCCTTCTCTGATTACATCATGGTGGATTGTCGCATTACAGCAAAGCGTTCTGGATCACGAACGTGGCGAAGACCACCGAGACCATGGAGATCAGCTTGATCAGGATGTTCAGCGAAGGTCCGGAGGTGTCTTTGAAGGGGTCGCCGACCGTGTCGCCGATGACCGCCGCTTTGTGAGCCTCGGAACCTTTGCCGCCATGTTCGCCGGCCTCAATATACTTCTTGGCGTTGTCCCAGGCTCCGCCGGAGCTGGCCATCATGACCGCCACCATAAAGCCGGCAGAGACGGCGCCGATCAACAAGCCACCCACACCCTGCACGCCGAAGATCAGACCGGTGACGATAGGAGCGATCACCGCAATCAAAGTGGGAGTGATCATCTCCCGCTGGGCGGCGCGGGTGCAGATATCCACACACCTGGCATAATCGGGTTTGGCTTTCCCTTCCATCAGGCCCTTGATCTCCCGGAACTGCCGACGCACTTCCAGAACGATTTTCTGGGCGCTGGCGGCCACCGCCTGCATGGTGAAAGCGGAAAAAATGAAGGGCAGCATGGCACCGATCAGGATGCCGCACAGGACCCTGGGATCCAGCAGGCTGAAGGAAAGGTCGACTTCTACACCGATCCGCTCGGCCAAAATCTGTACCTGCTCACGATAGGCGGCAATCAGAGTTATGGCGGTCAGGGCGGCCGACCCTATAGCGAAGCCTTTGCCGGTGGCGGCGGTGGTGTTGCCCAGGGAGTCCAGAGCGTCGGTGCGCCGCCGCACCTCGGGATCCTGGTGGGTCATCTCCGCCACGCCGCCGGCGTTATCGGCTACCGGGCCATAGGCGTCGGTGGCCAGGGTGATACCCAGGGTGGAGAGCAGACCGACCGCCGAGATGCCGACGCCGAAGAGTCCCAGGTTGAAGTTGGTGGCGCCGCCCGACACGAAGAAAGCGATGATAATTACCGCCACTACAATCAAAGCGATCGGGGCTACGGACATCATGCCGACAGCCAAGCCTCTGATGATCACCGGCGCCGGACCGGTGACGGCCGTGGAGGCGATGGCTTTGGTCCATTGGTAGTTATCCGAGGTAAACCATTCGGTGGAGGCCCCGATGAGCAGGCCGCCGACCAAACCGGCGATCACCGCCCAGAAGATACCGATATGTTCCATGCCCAGGAGATAAACGATCAGGGGAAATGAAGCCGCGACAATTATGGCCGCCGACACCCAGAGCCCCTTGCGCAAAGCTTTGAGCAACACGGCCTGGGTGGCATCCTCGCCGGAGCGGACAAAGAAGGTGCCGATGATGGAAGCGACCACGCCGATGGCGGCCATGATCATAGGAGCGGCCACACCATTGATGGACAATCCGGCTGCCGAGGCCAAGGCGGCCGTGGCCACGATCGAACCGACATAGGATTCATAAAGGTCGGCGCCCATACCGGCCACGTCGCCCACGTTGTCGCCCACGTTGTCAGCGATGACCGCCGGGTTGCGCGGGTCGTCTTCGGGGATGCCGGCTTCCACTTTACCGACCAGGTCGGCGCCGACGTCTGCCGCTTTGGTGAAGATACCGCCGCCGACTCTGGCAAAGAGCGCCATAGAGCTGGCGCCCATGCCGAAGTTCAGCATGGTGGTGGTGATGTATGAAATGCGCACTGCCGTTTCGGCATCGCGATAAATCCAGTTTAGCAGATAAAACCAAATGGACAGGTCCAAAAGCCCCAGGCCGACAACCATCAAGCCCATCACCGCGCCGGCGGAGAAAGAGACCTGCAAGGCGCCGTTCAGGCTTTTCTTGGCGGCATTGGCCGTCCTGGCGCCGGACGCTGTGGCCATGGTCATGCCGATAAATCCGGCCAAGGCGGAGAAGAAGCCGCCGGTCAGAAAAGCAAACGGCACATAGATCACCAGATAGCCCAGCTTGACCATGATGATCATGATGATCAGCACTGCTCCGAAGAAGTAAGCCACACCGGTATACTGCCGCTTGAGGTAGGCTCGTGCCCCCTCACGCACGGCTTCGGCAATGGCTACCATGTCGGGCGTGCCTTCGCTCTCTTTTTTCACCCGGCTGGCCAGGTAACCGGCGAAAAGCAAAGCCAGTATGGAGCCGGCAGGTGCCAGCAACAATAAACCCAGTTCCATTAGTCACCCTCCGTCTTCAATGAAGATATGAATAGCTCGCGACCTTGCCCTGCCTGCCAGGAGGACTTCGCGGCAAGATCAACCTTCATTATTTCACAACTGTAATTACTATGATAGGGGTCGGATGTCCTTTGCCCACAGGGCAAAAAGTCCCTGGATACCTGTCCATATGCGGGAAAGCATATTCGGGAAAGCAAAAATGGACCGGCAGAAAAGCTGGCCTGCCGGTCCGAAGCCAAGCGCCTGTAATCAGGTGCCGCGGTGTGCGAGGCTTTTTCAGATTGCCTCTTAACCAGGGACCGCATCGCTTGGCACTAGTATCATGTGACGGTTGTCCTCCCGGTATGCGCCCGGGAAAATGGAAATTTATGGTCGTTTTATGGTCGGCAGTCGTTGCATTATCCCTGCTCAGATGACCTGGCGGCCGGCAAGCCATATTTTTTTCGGTGCCGACCGGACATCCAGCGGGTGATCCGACCACAGCACCAGATCGGCTTCCTTGCCGGGCTCAATGCTGCCGAAGCGGTCGGCTATGCCCAGAATGCGGGCCGGATTGATGGTCAGCGCCGCCAACACCTGCTCTTCCGGCATGCCTGCCTTCCAGGCCAGGGCGGCCGCCACCGGCAGGTGTTCCAGCGGGATCACCGGGTGGTCGGTCATGAGGGCCACGCACACTCCGGCCTCGGCCAGGATCCGGGGCGTGGCAAAAGTGCGGGCGCGCAGCTCCACTTTCGAGCGCGAGCTCAAAGTGGGACCCACTATCGCCGGGATGCCTTTTTCGGCCAGATAATCGGCGATCAGGTGTCCTTCGGTGCAATGCTCGATCACAATCTTCAGGCCGAACTCTTCGGCGATGCGCACGGCGGTGGCGATATCGTCGGCCCGGTGAGCATGAGCCCTGAGCGGCAGCTCGCCCCGCACAACCGGCAGCAAGGCTTCAAGCTTCGGATCGAAGTCCGTGACATCGCCCTTTTCCTGTGCTTTTCTCTTCTTTTCATCATAATGACGCGCTTTATGTAACCATTCCCTGAGCAGAGCGGCGGTGGCCATGCGGGTGATCGGCGACTTATCCTTGGCGCGGTAGACCCGTTTCGGATTTTCGCCGAAAGCGGCTTTCATGCCCACCTGATCTTTGATCACCATTTTGTCTACCCTGTCGCCCCAGGTGCGAACGACCACGGCCGTGCCGCCCAGCACATTGGCGCTCCCGGGCAGCACGCAGGCCGCGGTCACCCCAGCCCGCAAGGCATCTTTAATACCCGCATCGTCGGGATAAATGCCGTCTATCGCTCGCATATCCGGGGTGATCGGATTGACGGCTTCGTTGTAGTCGGCGCCTTCCACACCAACCCCTTCCTCATGGATGCCAAGATGAGTATGAGCGTCGATGATACCGGGGGTGAGCACACCACCTTCCCCGTCGACCAGTTCGGCTTGCCCGGATTTGAGAGCCTCAGCCACAGAAGGGGCAAGCTGCGTCACATCACCGCCGCTCTCCCCCACGGCGACGATTTTGCCGTCGGCCACCGCCACGGCTCCGGAGGTAATCTTCCCTTGAGTGATGGTGTACACGTTGACATTGTGAATGACAATCATGCCTAAATCCTCCTTCCGGTCTTCCAGGCGCTGCAATAATCTATTATTTTTATTCTCCTGCTAATCTTTAGTGCCTGCTGCGGATAAATTTCTATAGGAAATAAAAATAAAGCGTTCCGCTTCAGTTCATGCGCTGAAGCGGAACGCTTCATAAAAGTAGTGCCGGCAACGTGCTACTCTCCCACAGGTCATCCTGCAGTACCATCGCCGCTGGAGGGCTTAACTGCCGTGTTCG
>DULU01000131.1 GCA_012840225.1 Bacillota bacterium | reverse complement strand
CGATCTGGTTACGTTTTACATCCGTGGCCAGCACCGGGTCTGGCTGATCGACATCATCGACGACCATTCGCGTTTCATTGTTGGGTACAGCCTGGTGACCCAGGCCACTGCAGCTGCAGTAATGGAGACGCTGCGAGGCGCCTTCGTCAAGCATGGGCTACCTAAAGAAATTCTGACCGATCAAGGAGCGCAATTTGCCACGTGGAAAGGAATAACACAGTTTCAGAAGTTCTTAGGCCACTTGGGTATTCACCATACCATGGCCCGCTCACATCACCCTCAGACTTGTGGGAAAATAGAAGCTTTTCATCGCAGCATCAAACGTGAGCTCATTGAGGTGGAGCGGTTTGCTAGTCAGGAAGAGGCTGCCCAGCGTATCGCCGCATACGTTGATCATTACAACTATGGCCGACCACACCAGGGCATTGGCGGTTTTACTCCTGCTGACCGCTACTTTGGCATCGCCGAGGAAGTGAAACGGCATCTACAGGAGCGTAAAGTGTTAGGCAACGAAGCCGTTGCAGCAGGAAAACCGCCTGTTATCTTTCTTATGGGCAGGCTCTTCGGTCACCTGGTGCGTGTTCAGGATGAGGCTGGCCGCCTAGTTATTCATCTCGACGGTCGACAGGTTTACAATGCCGATCTGACACCGCAACAGATTACGGAAACCGCCGGACCGGCTGATGACGAATCAGGCGACGTAGCCTGACGAAAAAGAAAAATCGTGGAAAGATAAAGGGGATTCTCCGGCGAAGGTTGATGTTATCGAGCATTAACCGACAAGGAGAATCCCCTTTGCCATCAACTCTACTGCACTCTGACACCTCTGACAAGCCCCAGAATCAATCCAAACGCGATCTTGGTCCAAATGGACAGGTGATTGTGCAAGTCCTCGCAGGCAGCCTCCCTGCTTCGGAAGCGGCTTTAAAACTGGGTATGTCCCGCCAGGCAATTAATAGGTGGCTGAATCGTGCAGCAGATGGCATCAAAACAGCCCTTACGCCAAAGAAACCCGGCCCTGCGCCGATGCAACCAGTAAATTCTCCAGAGTTGGCTGCCGCACAGCATGAAATTAAAAAATTGCGTCAAAAAATAGCCTCTCTGGAAGCAATCCAACTACTGCTGTTGGCCTTGCTTAAGGCGACAGGGATGTTACCCGATTTTCGTTATCTTCGCCTTTCTCCAGAACAAAAACTAAGTTTGGTCGAGTTAATGAACACATTTGTGGCTGCCGGCGGTTTTGCCAAGACCTTTGCCGAGACAATTGGTCAGACCTACTCTAAGCTGCTCAAATGGCGCAAAAAAGTGCAAGGACTATCTCGTGAAGATGCATTGGTAGCTCTGACCGACAAGTCCAGTGCTGCCGAACATGAGAAAATATCCGAGGCTGTCAAACAAGCCGTTATCACCCTAAAGCGGCTGCATCCTTCCTGGAGCTGCCGGGAGATCGCCAAACAATTACGGCGTCGTCGGTTCAGCCCTATCCAGGTAGGCAAAACTACCGTAGCTGAGATTCTGCGCAATGCCAATCCACAGGAGCCGCCGGACCGGAATCGGCGGCTTAAACTCCATACTTTTGCCGACAAAGGCATCGCTTTTTGCGTCGACTTCATGCATGTCAGGATCGG
>DULU01000100.1 GCA_012840225.1 Bacillota bacterium | reverse complement strand
AATATGCCCAAAGTAAGGAGGGGTGCAACATAGGTTTGTGGAATGGGAAGGTTCCCAGGCGATGGCGGCAACAATGGTGAATTTGATGCAGAGCGGAGGGATGTCGGTTGGCCGACTTCGTCAGAATTCCTGTTGTTCTGATGCTGGACCCCCGGCTCACCGTCCATGACAAGCTGGTGTGGATGGTGATGCGGCTGGATAGGCTGGACAGTGCCATCCCCGAAGACGACAGATACTCCCCGACCCGCTTGGGCAGGAGAACCGGCCTGCCCCGCTCCACCATTTACAACGCCAAGAAGCGCCTGGAAGCCACAGGCTGGTTTACCAGCAGAAATGCCGAAGGTAAACCCGAAGCTATCGTCAACTATGACCTTACCAAACCCAGGAACATCTGGGTGACCATGCCTGCAGAACTGCTCTTGAGCGACCTGGAGCCCAGAGATATCGTCACCTACGGCGTGCTGAAAGACGACGATTACTGCCGCCGGCAGCAGGAAAAATTCACTTACCGCAGCCTCGCCGATTATATGGGCCGCTGCGCTAAAACCGTGCGCCGGGCCATACAAGCCCTGGTGCAGGGCAGCTGGATGACCACCTCGCAGGAGAGGAAAAGCCGGAAGGCGCCATATAAATATGATCTGGATACCCCGAGCAACAGATATTGCCGGGAGCAAATCGAGCTGACCCGGAACCGCATAAAGAGGGGGAACGGCAAAGGCGAAGCGATCGCCGCCGCCATGGTTAAGCTGGTGCTTGAGCCCTCCGAATGCCTGGCCAACGCCCGGCCGGATTGGCTCACCAATCCCGAAACCCATGAACCGTTGGAGCTGGATCTCTGGTTCCCAGTCTATAAGCTGGGCGTGGAGTTCAACGGCCCGCAGCATTACCAGCCGACCTCGTTTGCCACGATAGAGGATGTCATGGAGCAGCAACAGCGTGATGCCCTGAAGGCGGAGATCATGCAGAAGCTGGGGTTTAATTTGGTAGTTCTGACCGCCGCCGATCTCTCCATCAAAGCAGTGATCCAGAAGCTGCAGGGTCTGGCCCCCCTGCGTCCCAATCTGCGCTGGTATAGGTCGCTGATCCAGTACCTGAATGATGTCGGCATGGACTACCGGCAAAAAGGCGGGTGTCCGGTGTAGCAATGCCGGGGCCGGCGGCGAGCGGCGGTGTCGGCAGCAAATTTAGGCGGAAGGAGCGGTCGCCCTTGACATATGCGCTAAAGCATTATGTAACCGCCCGGCGGTCGCAGTCGTGCACCATCGGGGATGACGATGGAGAACGACCGCCTTTACGCAGGGAGTTTGTAGATGGCTAGGACAAATTACCAGCTCAAGGTCTGTCTAGATACATTCTCTAATCGCCCAATGCCTTACACCGCCCGACACCACACGCCGCCGGCCACGGTGAGGGGGTGTCCAAATAACTCCGCAATCTGACCGGGGAGGGTGGTGAGGTGTCCAAAAAAGGCCACAATCTGACCAGCAAGGGCGGGTGGTGTCCAAATAAGGCCACAACAGGCCGGCGCCGGGTCGGTGGAGGGGATATATTTCCAGTATATGGCAATTTTCAGCGCATTGCCTTCCATATTTTTCCTGAAGCCGCCCGCCATGGCCCCTACCGAAACCTTAGGGGAACAAAATGGACACCTCCTTCTAGATTGCGTCCCTATTTGGACACCCCCACAGCCCCCCTCCACGTTTGGAGCAAGAAATGGACACGCCGGAGGGCGGGAGGTTCTCCTTAGAGAGTCGCCAGATCTCTTTCGAGAGTTGAAGGTTCTCAAACGCCGGATTGACCCTCCCACGGTGGTCTGGTTGTCCTGAAGAGTCCGGGTGAACAGGGAATCCGAAGTATTCATATCTGCTCTGTCACTCCACAGCATATCGGCTGCAGTGAGCATGATGCCGTAGCCCATGTTCACCCGGGTCGGGCCAATCGTTACACTGCTGGGCATAACGATGGAGAACGACCGCCTTTACGCAGGGAGTTTGTAGATGGCTGGGACAAATCAGCAGCTTAAGGTCTGTCTAGATACATTCTCTAATCGCCCAATGCCTTACACCGCCTGACACCACACGCCGCCGGCCACGGGTGAGGGGGTGTCCAAATAAGGCCACAACAGGCCGGTGCCGGGTCGGTGGAGGGGGTATATTTCCAGTATATGGCAATTTTCCGCGCATTACCTTCCATATTTTTCCTTAAGCCGCCCGCCATGGCCCCTACCGAAACTATGAGGGGATTATTTGGACACCCTGGCGGTTCATGGTCCGAATTGGACACCCGGCAAGTCGCCCGGCAAGCGCCCGGCCCGACGGCGAGCTCGCTGACTTCCGGCCCGGCCGTCCACCAGCCTCCCGGCCCACCGACCCACCGACCCACTACCCCCAGCACCCTGCCCCCCCTGCTCCCCCCATTCCGGGGTGAGGAGCCACCTGACAAAAGTCTTGCTGCGCCTATAGGTTGATCTGCAGGTAGCTATGCTGATTGAAGGGAAGGAGAATAGGCGGGAGAAAATACCACCGGATAAAGGAAACATATATAGATGAAGCATATGGAGTGATCAGGCCTTGTCCACCCCGACCGCCAAGCCGATAGCCCGCATGGCAGGCGCAGTGATGTTCCTGATATTGATCAGCCGTCTACTAGGCTTGGTGCGGGAACGAGCCGTAGCGGTGGTTTTCGGCCAAAACTGGCAAACCGATGCATTTACCGCCGCCTTCGGCATACCGGACCTGATGTTTTTTTTATTGGTCGGTGGCGGATTGAATGCTGCTTTTATTCCGGTGTTCACCTCTTATTTGGCCAAGGGCGAAGAGGAAGAGGGCTGGCGGGTAGCCTGGACCTTTTTCTTCCTGGGGACCCTTTTTTTGCTGGCCTTTACCATCCTGGGCATGGTATTTGCGCCTTACCTGGCCCCTTTGGTCGCCCATGGATTTGTCGGCCGCCAGCGGATGCTGCTTATCGATTTAATGCGGGTGATGTTCCCGGCTGTATTCTTTACCGCCGCTGCCGGTTTGGGCATGGGAATTCACAAATCATATCGCAGCTTTACCATGCCGCTTCTGGGCCCCATCTTCTATAATGCCGCCATCATTGCCGGCACCTATGGGCTGGCCCGCTACTATGGCATCATGGGTATGGCTGCCGGTACGGTTATCGGCGCCGCCGGCAACTGCCTTATTCAACTCCCTTTCTTCATCCGCAAGAGCCGGCCGTTCCGCTTCATTATCGACATCAAGCATCCGGGCATCAAACGCATCTTCTATTTGATGGGGCCGGCGGTGGTGAGCGGCTCCATTGTACAGCTGAATATGATCATCACCCGTAACCTGGCCTCCGCCTTGCCCGAGGGCAGCATTCGTGCCCTGCAGACCGCCAACACTTTGGTGCAATTCCCCCTGGGCGTTTTCGCCATGGGCATCGGCATGATCATACTCCCCACCCTGTCGGGATTGGCAGCCAAAGGGGAAAGTGATGATTTTCGCCGCACTTTCTCCGAAGGACTCCGCCTGGTGCTCTTTATCACCATTCCGGCGGCAGGAGGATTGGCTGTACTTCGGGTGCCGTTGATCCGGCTGCTCTTTGAAGCCGGTGAGTTCACAGCTGCCGATACCGCCCAGGCTGCCTATGCCCTGCTCTTTTACAGCCTGGGAATCATCTCCCAGGCCGCCGTGCAAATTTTGGTGCAAGTATATTATTCCTTGCAGGATACCCGCACCTTGGTCAGGGTGAGCGGTACAGCCATATTTCTGAACACCACATTAAGCTTGATATTTTTGCGCTTCACGCCGTTGGCTCACGGCGGCTTAGCCCTGGCTTATTCACTGACCAGCATGATCAACATGTTATCCTATCTGTTTCAGCTGCGCCGGCATATCGGGCATATCGACGGCAGGCGTCTGGTTAGATCCTCCTGCCTTTCCCTCCTTGCCACTACCATAATGGGCTGCGCCGTCCTTTTCACCAACAAGTTATTGACGTATCTTTGGCAGATAGCCGGTCTGGGCTGGGGTTGGGGCTGGCGCCTGACCGAGGTGATCATCGGTGTCGGGTGCGGGGTGATCGCATATATCCTTGCAGCATATCTCCTGCGCATGGAAGAGGTGCACTTTATCAGGCAGATCTTCTCCAGAAGCCCAAGGCTAAGTGAGGACTCAGCCTCCGACTTAAGTTGAAAAGCGGCAGTTTGCCTCCCCGCCTTCCCCACCTCCCCACCTCCCCACCTCCCCACCTCCCCGCCTCCTCCGCCTCCCCTCGCCCTTCCTCCCCCTCGCTTCCTCCCATTCCTCCCATTTCTCAACGAGGCCGGGAGGCGGCGGGTCTTGGCGCTGCCGGCGGTTGTACCTGCTTACCGGTGGGTGGCTCCACCTGTATTACTCCAGCCTCCGCTCCTGCCCCCTCGCTTCGTGACGAAGAGGTGGTGGGCAGTGCTGATGGTATCGGTTTGAGTATGGGAGGTGTCACGGGCTTTTTCCCTTCGGCATCTGCTCCTGCTGCAGTCTGGACACCAGCGCCTACACGATTACCGCTTGCTCCAGCCCCCGCCCCTGCTCCGGTCCCCCCCGAGCCCGCCGCAGTTCCGCCTCCCCCTCCAACACCGGCGGCCTGGACCTGGACTTGGGCTGCGGCCGGACGGGCATAGGGGTTTTTCGTCAGGAGGGCCGTTTCGTATGCAGGATCCAACACCTCGGCCAGCATGGCGGCCACCACATCAGCCAACAGGCGGGCGCTGTTGAGGGCTTCCTCCTCTTTATCCAGGTAGTTCCCCACTTCCAGGAGCACCATATTCGGATGCAAGTGCTGATTGTACCGGGTGTTTCCCACTTCCAGCACCCGGCGCAGCAGGCCCGGGTGGATCTCTTCCATCTTTTGCGCCATCGTTTTGCCGAAATACATATTTTTCCACCAGTCCGGATGCAGTGACACTTTATAGCTCTCCGGGCGGGTCAATACCAGCATCACCTGGCTCATGCGGAGGCCGTTCAGCTCCCGGCTGAACGAAACATTTTCAGCTCCGTCGCGGTGAATGTCCAGCACCACCTGGATGCTGGGGTATTTTTTCAATATGGCGGCCACATTCTTGGCCGAATTGGCATAGGCCTGGGCAAAGCTGGGAAAATCGTGGATGGTCTTGCTATGAATGACAGGGATGTTATATCGCCGGCTCAGGTGCAACGCCAGCTCTTCGCCTACCCTGACCACTCCGGTATCGGTGGAGTTGAAGACATGGGAGGTGACGGCCAGGTCGGTATCCCGGCAATCATACATCTCGGAAGTATGCGTATGGTAAATCAGGACGAGAGGCTCACGCCCCCACTGGCGCTGCTGCAAAGCAGCCAGAAGCCGGCTGCTTCCTCCAGTCGTCCACTCCGGCACACCCACACCTGCACCCACACCCGCACCCACCCCTGATCCCACACCAGCACCCGAACCCGCACCCATCAAACCCTGGCCAGGCTCAACCACACCATTACCGCCCCACTGCTCCTGATCGCCATCCTGCTCCTGAACAGCCTGAGATTCCTGGTGGAGGTGCCCATATGGGAGAGCATAGGCATTCGTCAAGTTTGACTGTCCATAACCATCTCCATATCCATCTCCATACCAACCCCAGTTCCCGCTCCCATTATCGCCCCCTCCAGGCACATAACGCTCTACCTTCTGCACCGTCTTTTCCGGTAAAGAAGCGGTAATCAATGAACGTGGCTGGTTGATGTCGAAACCCAGGATCATGTATATATAGCTGCGCAAGGTATGCCGCCAACCGAAGCGGGCCGGCACTTCCAGCTCGCCATGACCAGTCACCGGCAACGACTCCTGCAGCATGACCTTGCCCTTCTCGGCATCCAGCCGGAACAAAGCGGTAGCCGCCTGCTTCAGGTTGAGGTCATAATCCCATAACAGGCTGCGTTTTGTGCCGGCGGAGGCACCTGCATTAGCCGGCATATCCGCCAAATCTGCTAAATCCGCCAAATCTGCCTGTCTGCCTTTGGCCGGAAAGCCGGACGACGGCCACACCGGCCCGACGACCAACAATAAGCCATATATCACCATGACCACAGCGGCATAAAGAAAGCTGCGCCGGAGAAGGCTCCGTCGCTTGCCACCGCTGGACCCAAAGGTCTTCGGTCGCCATCCAAAACTGAAGAGGCTTCGCCACCTCTTCATGAGTATTTGCTTGATCAATTTACCTCGCCGGCGCAAACCACACCACCCAAAGCTTTTGGTTACATAACACCATATGCAGGAGCCGGCGAGGTATGTCCGGTGCCTACTTTTTCTCCCGCCCAAAAATTCTAAAGCGCCGTCCCGTCCCATATTATGATGTGATGCCGGATGAGGAAAAGAGCGTGCTGGATGGGAGCGGATTGAAAGTGATGAAGGTCGGTAAATGGTTGGGCAGCGGATATTGGAGACATTGGGTGTTTGCCATGCCGGCTATGTGGGCGATATTCGCTATATCGGTGATCATGCTCACACTGCCGATCATACCCGGGGAAGTCTTGGCCTGGGATAGCGTGTGCGGCACCAGCAGCATGCCGCTCCGCCCCGGCGACTCCTCATTCCCCGAAGAGATCGCCGCCCTCAGTGAACGGTTAATGGAGCTGGGGTATCAAGTACCGGAGATGGCGGTGCCGCCCACCAGTTATGATCAAGCCCTGGCGGATGTGGTGCGCCGCTTCCAGGCCGACCATGGATTGGTGCCGGATGGCATAGTCGGGGAGGCCACCTGGCAAGCTTTGGCCGGAGAAGGTCAGTGGATCGTGGTAAGCACACCGGGAGCGGCACCCAAAGGCAAGCTGAGCATTCTCGTCGATGCCGACCGCCTGCGCCTCACTTTATACGCCGACGGCGTGCCCTATAAATCCTACCCGATTGCCGTCGGCAGACCCAAAGACGACCTCCTCAGCCCGGTGGGCGAATGGAAGATCATAAACAAAGGAGTCAACTGGGGCGGCGGTTTCGGTACCCGCTGGATGGGGCTCAATGTCCCCTGGGGAATCTATGGCATCCACGGCACCAACAAACCCTACAGCATAGGTACCCGCGCCAGTCACGGCTGCATACGCATGTACAACCATCATGTCGAGGAGCTATACAGCTGGGTACCCATCGGCACTCCTGTCACCATCGTCGGCCCCGCCCCCAAAATAAGCTATACCCGCACCATCAAGATGGGCATGAGCGGCCGGGATGTGGTCTATGTACAGATGAAACTGGATGGGGCCGGCTTTGAAGTGCACGGGGCCGACGGGCGCTTCGGCCCGAAGAGCGCCGCCGCCGTGGAAGCGTTGCAAAAAGTCTATGGACTACCCGTCGACGGTACCGTCTATGATGATGTCTACTATATCCTTGGCCTGAAATGAGTCATAAACCGGAAAAGGAGGCAAACAATGAAAAAGCCGAGGTTCCCGGTGATTATCAAATATATATTTATTTGTGCACTGCTCGCTGCCGGAACCGGATTGCTTATATGGTGGCAGCCCTGGGTACCACGCATTTGGGTAGGTGATGTAAAGATCAACCCGCATGCCGACATTGATGAAGATAAGAATTACACTGTCACTCTATGGGAGAGCAGTGCTCCCCTGCTCGGCTATCAAGAGGACCGGGAGGAAAAACTGGCGGCGGTGATCGCCGAGTTCGAGCGCAGTCATCCTAATATAAAGATAAACGTCCAGCAGATACCCCTTTCCGATCTGGAGAGTACTTTGCGGGATGCCCTGGCTGCCGCTTCGCCTCCGGATATCGTCTCCATGCCGGAGCGCACGCTCTATATCTCCCCGGAGCTGCAGATCCCCCTGGAATTATATTTAAGTGATGAGGAAGCCGGCGACCTTCACCCGGCAGCCATGAAAGGGGCTTCCGCCCATGGACACCTGTGGGCCTTTCCCCGTTATATACAACCCCAATTGTGGGCCATACGCCTGGATGCCTGGCAGGCACTGGCCGGAGAATTGCCCGAGAACATCCGCACCTCCATCTTTTCCTCCTCCCAGCCGGAGGACAAAAACAGCCTGCCGGGATTTATTCCCATGGAAGTCTGGACGGAAATTCTCGCCAACAGCCGCACCAAACAAGGCAGCCTGGGCTTGGCCGGCA
This sequence comes from Bacillota bacterium, assembly GCA_012840225.1. Classification (GTDB taxonomy): domain Bacteria; phylum Bacillota; class Limnochordia; order DTU080; family DTU080; genus DULU01. Next base: position 8,412 of record DULU01000100.1, on the reverse strand, counting down.
ATGTGTATGATCCTTTGTTCTTTGCCGGGATCCTGATGGCCTCAACGGGGTTGTCCCTGGTAGATGAGGACGGCAGGCTGCAATGGCCGAAGGAGATGCTGGTGGAGGCCATATCCCACCTGCGGTATTGGATGGAAAAGAAACTGATGCCCAATGATTTATATGCAGCCGCCAGATCCCGGCTGGGCCGCTTCTGGAACCGCCAGGTGCTGGCTTTGACTCCTCTCACCCCCTGGCTGTGGCATCACCTGTGGCAGCGTTCGGGTATCCCAAGCGCCAGCGCCGCGGGCGGCGGGAGCCGACAAGGGCGAGCCGGCAAGGTTGAGGAGGTTATGCAGATTATTGCCTGGACACCTCCACCCCACTTAAGCAGTGCTGAAGGATGGCTGCCCGTTACCGTACCGGGATATGCCGTGTTCCGTCAGGCGCCATATAAAGGCGACGACCACACCAGGGCCACTGTGGCGGCCGCCGCCTATTTAAGCCGGCAGATGGGACTTTGGGAAGCCATCCGCATATATGGTGTGCCGGCCCATCCCAGTGCTGTTACCGATTGGCTGGACGGATCAAATATACCGTCACAGAGCCTGGAAGCGCTGCTGGACTGGACAGACAAAGCGGCCAGGCCGGCAGTGGACGATGCGGCGGTGCGCACCGAGCAACGGCTGCTCGGTGACCGCTTCATCGCCGATCTGGTGAAGGCCTTGCAGGGCGAGCTGACGCCAGCAGAGTTTGCCGACCGCCTGCACTCCGCCTCCAACACCTTGGCTGCCGTGGAAGTGTTGGCTCCATAAGCTGTCCGACCCTAGGCACTTTGCCTTACCCTAGGCACCTTGCCTTATCCGAAGCACTTTGGCTTATCCAAGGTACTTGAGGATTTCGGTCAGATCCAGCTTGGGATGCAAGGCGGCATTCAGGCCACCGGCCAGCACTTCCGCCACATCACCGATCAGGGCATCGATCTCTCTCGGGGTGACAATCATGGAGCCCATATATGGTTGCAGCAGATGCTGGAGCATATACCGGCGCTGATCGGCATCGAGCGGCAGCCCGAAGGCGTCGTTTCTCGGTATGTCCTGTCGACCCTGGCCATCTGCACCAGCTTCCACCGGGTTGCCGTTCATCACCCTGATGCGGTTGGGATCCAGGATGGGCGGCGATTGCACTGCTTGCGGCGGCGTCAGGCCGAGCCGCGGCTTATAGCCCATCTCCTGGGCCAGCAATTCCATGGCATCGCCGACAATGGTCATGGCATGGACCACCGTCGGCACACCGATGGCCACCACCGGCCGGCCCAAGGTCTGGCTGGTGATGGCCAGGCGTTTGTTGCCCACCCCGGACCCGGGATGAATGCCGGTGTCGGCAATCTGTATGGTACTGCACACCCGGTCGCTGCTGCGGGAGGCCAAAGCATCGACGCATATAACCACATCCGGACCGATCTTCTCCACGATGCCGAGCACTATCTCTCCTGTCTCGATGCCGGTCAGGCCCAGGACACCGGGAGCAATGGCCGCCACCGGCCTCAAGCCGCCGCGCAGCTCCGGCGGGGACATCTCCCATAAGTGCCTAGTCACCATCAATTCTCCGACAACCTTTGGTCCTAAGGCATCGGGAGTGGCGTTCCAGTTACCCAACCCCACCACCAAAGCGGAAGCATTTTCTCCCAGACCCAGGTGCTGAAAATAGGCGGTGAGTTCCTGGGCCAGAGTCTGGGCCAACTGTTCCTGTTCATCTTTATTGCGGTTGCGCAGGGATTCGGACGAGATGGTGACATAATAGCCTATCATCTTCCCCATTGCCTGAGATCCCTGAGCAGTGCGCACATGCATGCGGGTGATCTCCGCTACAGCGGTTTTTTCGCTTTGCACCTCCACTCCCGGTATCTCATTGATGCCGTCTCTCCCCAACACCACTTGATGAGCCTCAAGAGCCAGGTCGGTGCGCACGTTGTAGCGCTTTACAAATTCCGCATCATAACCGTCATAACCATCATAACCGTCACAGCCGTTATTGCCGGCGAAGACATCGGCTTCGGGAGCTCCGGTTTCCTCGACTTTCCCCCGGCCGGGGCCGGCATTTTCCTCAGGCAAGTCAAACACCTCCAAAAGTATAAAAACAAAGGAAGAGAGCGGCCGCGCCCCGGCGGTAAAAAAGAGAAGCCGGATAGTGCCGCCCGGACCATTGGGGGTCCTCTCTCCCCTGTTAAGTTCCTTCTTCTGCCCGAGGAGTATGCATACACCATGGACAAATGATGGACGATGGACGAGGCAGGCGGAGAGGCGGAGAGGCGAAAGGTGGACAGGCGGTAAAAAGGAGCGAAAAAATAAGCCGTATAAATTGCATTCCCTAAAAAGTCATGCTAAACTAGGAGAGGTTTCTTCGGGAGAACGGGAGGTGAGATCATGCCTCATATACCGGTGATCAAATCGGCCAGGAAACGGGCTCGCACGGCCCTCAAGCGCCGGGAGCGCAACAAGGCGGTGAAATCCCGCATCAAGACCAGCATTAAGAATTTCCTGAATGCAGAAGGTGTCGAAGCGAAAGGGCAGGCTTTGCGGGTAGCCGCCAGCCAGGCCGACCGCGCCGCCAACAAAGGGATCATCCATCGCAACAAAGCCGCCCGCATCAAGTCCAGGCTGGCCAAGCGCCTCAATCAAACCACCAGCGCTTGACTTGAGATGATCGATAATCGATGATGGCCCATGGTCTGCTGTTTTCCTAATAATGGTACACTGGATATTGTCGCCCGTCGTCAGCGCCGGGCGTTTTTCTTTGCCCCAGTTTCACCAGCAGTGTAGCCAGGTATCCTTTTTGGTCGGCCAGCCTTTTCATCTCCATGTCGGCGGTGGAAAGCAAAGCCAAAGCTCTTTCAATTTCCGTCTGGAAGAGAGTGCGAGCTTGCCGGAAGGCTTTTTGCATCGGGTATAAGCTGACGGAGATAGCCTGGGCTGCCTGCTCGGCCTGGGAAGCAGGCCAGGACTTGGCCGCCAGGAGCAGGCGATAATGATACGCCAGAGCGCCGAGAATGCGCAGCGGCGGCTCGTTCAGGGCATATAGTTCGCTCAATAAGCTCAAAGACTCCTCTATCCGGCCGTCGGCCACCGCTTCCGCCAGGCGCAAACCGGCATAGGCAGTGGCTTCAGGCTCCCCGGTCGATGCCAGGAGGGCCACTTCGCCGGCCGTCACGCTGCAGCTCGCCCCGGCATCGGGTTTCCAGGCATAGGTTTTCAGCTTTTCCAGTTCCTGCAAGAGGAATGAGGTGTTGTGGCCGGCTGTCTCCAACAGCACCGCCACCGCCTGGTGGTCAAGATGCAAGCCTATTCTCTGCGCTTGGTCCATCAACCAGGCCGGCAGTTCCTCCGGTGCCGGTTGGGTCAATTCCACCAGGACCGCCTGACTGAGCAGGGTTTTGGCTACCTTGGTCCTTTTGTCGATGGTATCGGCCATGAGGACCGCCACATTGGCCGGCGGCGGTGAGGAAAAAAGGCGGCATACCGCCTCCTGCTCCTCCAGGGGAAGCAAATTGAAGGAGCGCAGCACGACCAGGCGCCGGTCGCCGAAAAAAGGAACGGTGTAGACCGTGGACAAAAATTCGCCGCTGGTGCCGGCAGCACCATCGTATTCCATATAATTCCAGTTCTCGTCCTCGCCGGTCAGAAAGTGCTTTTTCAAGAGCTGTAAAGCTTCTTTCCTGGCGGTGACATCATCTCCCAGCAGAAAATAACAGGAGGACTTTTTCCCGGCTGCCAGGTTTTGGGCTAATTCTTTGATCTTCATAATAGATAGCTTAGCGCTCCTTTAACACTTCCCGACCGCTCGTACCGGCGGACAAGCATCCTCTTCCCCGCCGGCTGGCGATCCACCAGCGTCGGCCGTCCGTAGTAAAATAGATGGCGCCATGCCGGTCGGTACGGCATATCATACTCTTTTCCGCCAGCCGGGCCAGAACCTCCTTGTCCGGATGACCATAACTGTTGGGCCCCACGGAAATGACCGAAAGGGCCGGGGCCGCTTTTTGCCAGAAGCCGGGATGAAAACTATCTTTCGCCCCCTGGTGCGGCACTTTCCATATAGTCACCGCTCCTGCTCCCTCTACCGTTCCCTTTACCGCTCCCGCTCCCATTCCTTCATTTTCCACTAACCGGGGCAAGATCCTCTCCTGCACTTCTGCTGGAGCATCACCCATCAATAATATGTTAATATTATGAAAGTTAAGGCGCAAGACCACCGAGCCGCGGTTCAGGGAACCACTCCGGGCGAGAAAACGCTCCTCCTCCAACCGCCCCGGCCAGAGCACGGCTATCTCCAGCTCACCGATCCGCAGCACGTCTCCCGCACCGACAACATGTACCTCTGCCTGCGATTCTGCAGCGGCACGCCGAAAAGCCTGGTAGGTTTGGGAAGTAGCCGACAGACCGCTTTCCCAGACGGTCGGCACCTCAATGGTGGATAGCAAACCGGCCATGCCGCTCATATGATCGCTGTGAGGATGAGTGCTGACCATGACATCGAGCTTTCTCACCCCTCTGCGGGAAAGCTGCGAGGCCAAAAGCCGGGCGATATAATCGCTCCCGCCCTGACTGCCGGCATCCACCAAGATATTTCTATGACCCGGCGCCTGGATCAAGATGGCATCGCCCTGGCCTACATCAAAGAACACCAGCCGCAGCCACTTCTGTCCGCTATATATAGAGAACGCCCAGAACAGGCAGATGAGGGTCATTCCCGGAATCCACCAGCCGGCCGCATTTCTGAGGCCGAGCGGACGAAAATAAGGCGGCAGCCTGCGGCTGTGCAGCCAGCAAGCCGTACCCACCATAAGCAGCCAGTAGGCGGTGATGAGAAGCGGTGAAGGCGAAGCCGTCTCTATCACCGCCCCCGGCAGGCGGGCAAAAAAGGCCGCTGCGCGGAGCAGGAAACCGGCCGCCAGCCCGGCACAGGTCAGGAAACCCTGACTCAGCCAGGTCAGGCCGCAGCTTGCCGCCAGGCAACCTGCCAGACCGCCGGCCATGACCAAAGCGGAGAGCGGCACGCCAGCCAGGTTGGCCACCGGTCCCACCACTGAGACCACATTAAAGGTGGCAGCGACAAAAGGGCCGGATCCGATCTGGGCACCTATGCTGGTTAATGTTGCCGTGACCAGCCAGAGGTCGCCCTTTGCCCGCCAGGTGCGCCAAGCCCGCCAGGAGAGATGAGCGGTGCTTTCCGGCAAAGCCTCTTTATACCACATCACAGCAGGCCTGGTGATGGTGAGAATGCCAGCCACGGCGGAAAAGGAGAGCACCGCCCCTATGTCGCTGATCAGCACCGGATTGACCGTCAGGCAAAACAGACCGGCAGCCGCCCAGGCCGTCCAGGGATCGGTCTTTTTCCGGCCGGCTGCGCCCAGGATGAAAAGAGACGAGCTGACCCAAGCCCTGATCGCTGAAGCTCGGGCCCCGCTCACCAGGACGAAAAGACCGGCCGGCACCAAAGTCAATACCGAGCGCCACCCCCGACGCCGGCAGAAAAAGAAAGCGAAAAAAGCCGTCACCATGGAGACGTGCAAGCCGGAGACGGCGGTCAAATGAGCCATACCGCTATCCTGCATCAGCCGGCGGGTTTCCTCGTCCACCGTGCCGGAACCGCCCAACACTATTCCCGCCGTCAGCCGTCCGGCAGCGCCGGGAAGGCTGGCGATGATCCACTTCTGCCACCGCCGCCTGATCTCCGCCGCCCGCTCATTCAAGGTGAGGCGGCCGGCTGAGGCCGGGTGGGATTCCTGCACCCAAATACTTCCGGCCAAGCCGTCCCGCCTGGCGAGGAGTAACCCGTCATATTCACCCGGATTGCCGGCCGGCTGAGGGCTATAGAAGCGCCCTTTTAGCACCTGCCAACCGCAGCCGGCGGCAGTGCTGTTCAAAATCTTTAGGTCTGGAAGGCTTCCCCGGCGGCACTCCTCGCCAAGGCAAATCCAGCGGGGATGGACTATTGGGTATTCTCCTTCTCCGCTTTCCGGCACATAAGCATATAGGCTCACCTGACTTCCTTTGGCCAGCCACGCCGTCCACTGTTTTTGGTACCCGGCCTGCAGCGCCGCGTTCCAGAAACCCAAGCCGGCCAATAGCAACATGATCAGCGGCAAGCGAAAACGAGGTGCCGGCCGACCGGCAAAAAAGGAACCGACCAGAAGGAGCAATATGCCGGCAAAGAACAATACTCCGGCCCAACCTCCCACTTCTATCTCCCGCAGCTCACTTTGTCCGGCCAGTAAAATACCGGCAGCATAGGCCGCCAAAGCAGCAGGCAAGACCATGCGGCCGCTCAAGGTTCGACGCCCTCTTTATCCGGCGGTGTCACCGTCACCAGGGGCTTAATGCGGGCGAAGCGCGCCGGACCGATACCTTTCACCCCCAGGAGATCCTCGACTGTCTTAAACCCACCCAGCCTGTGCCGCTCTTTTATTATTTCGGCGGCGATCACCGGCCCCACGCCAGGTAAGGTTTGCAGCTCTATTGCTGTGGCGGTGTTGATATCCAACAGGGATGCCGATTGATATTCGGCCGCAGTTGAAGCGGAAATACCGGAAGATGGGGTATCAGGCGACGCAGACTCAGACGGTGCAGAGTCAGGCGGTGCAGACTCAGGCGGCGGGGTGTTCGGTTTCGTTTCCGGCTTGGTGTCCGGCGACGGGGTGGCCACAGGCTGGGTTTCTGCGGCCGTTGTGGCGGTGCCTGCCCTCGGCGCAGAGGCACTTACCGTAGGCGCAGCAGCGTCCAAGGCTGTGGCGAGCAACGCCGGTGTCCAGTTTAATGCCGCCCGCCGGGCATCGTGCTTGAGCCACCACTGCCCGGCGATACACAGGCAAAGAACAAAAGAGAGAATAATTAAAAGCCGTACCTCGTAACGATAGGACATAATAGCCCTCCTCGCTCCGGGCACAGCTGTCGACTTGTATTAGTTTTTCTTCCATATGATGGCCGTCTCCTGCCGGCGTAAATAAAACAAAAACTCAGAAAGCCGGCACAGCACATGCAAACTCCTGCACAGCACCATGCAAATTCCGTCACCACACCATGCAAATTATGCGCTATGACCCAGTCTGCTCGCCGTCCCGGCGGCCTTCCGGCAAAGTCACATATTGCACCGAGGGCCGGCGTTGTGCGGGCTGCGGGTAAAGTTCCATCAATTCATAAACCCGCCGCGGCAGGCCGCAATGGACGGGCAAGCCCATCTTGCTCAATACATCGCAGGTGATCGGGTAATCATGGGTCCAGTGCCCCTCGGTCAACAGAGAAGCCACCTCGGCGGCTTGTTCTCCAAGCTTGTCTTCCAGGATCTCGGTCACCACCGCTTTCACCTGGCGCATGGCTTTTTCCGCCACATCGGCCAAAATCAGAGTCTCGTCATCCACCCGGTCCTGACTTTTCCGCCTGACGGCGGCCAGGATGGAAGCCGCCGGGAAATTGCCGACTTGAGGATCGACCGGGCCGAGCACTGCATTTTCATCCATCCAGATCTCATCGGCGGCCAAAGCGATCATCGTCCCTCCGGACATGGCGTAATGCGGGACGAACACCGTCACCTTGGCCGGGTGGCGCAAAATGGCCCTGGCGATCTGCTCGCTCGCCAGGACCAAACCTCCGGGAGTGTGCAATATGAGATCGATGGGCATATTTTCCGGCGTCAAACGTATAGCCCGCAAAATCTGTTCGGAATCCTCAATGTTGATGAAGCGGCGGGCAAACATGCCCAGGAAGCTTAAGGATTCCTGGCGATGGATCAGGGTGATCACCCTTGACCGCCGCTCGTTCTGCAGGCGGTGAATGTGGGCTACCCTGGCCATCTCTATTCGTTTCTGCCTATACATCGGCAATAAGGAACTGAAAATCACAAACAGCCAAACTAAATCGAAAAACGACATTTATCATCCCTATATCAGGATGCCCAACCGGGAAGCTATAAATCACGGCCTTTCAAGTTGCTGACAGCCAGCAAGATCAAAGCGTAGCAAAGCGGTGATGTGACGGTGGTGACGGTGGTGACGGTCGCTGCCTGCCGGAAGGGATTTTCATTGAACCATAATTCCGCTGCGGCCGTGAAACGCACAACCTATTCCGGGAGACCCGCATTGCTAGTCACCACAGGCCACACCGCCATGCAGGCCATCTGGATGACGAACAGAAGAAAAGCCACCATGATGCCGGTACGTAAGAATCTGTAACCATAACGGAAAAAAGCCACCAGCAACAACCCATCCTACAATCGTTCATTTGTTTTCGTTTTGCGTTATACCATGCAGAATCTCTTCGACCATTGCTTTTATCTGAGTCGACGACATTCCGGCTTTCCGGGCTTCAGCCAAGCTCTCCACCAACAGTGAGCGGACGTAAGCCCGGCGGGCAGCATCGTGGCCGCCAGTGCCGCCTT
>DULU01000099.1 GCA_012840225.1 Bacillota bacterium | reverse complement strand
CCAAACGCAGAAGGCCATATGTTCGCCTTCCCCCTCGGGGGAAGGGAAGCCCACCTGCTACCCTCTGCCTATACTGTAACGCTATCTCTACCCCTTACCAACTCGCGAATGAGGCTACATAGCGCATTTAACGCCCTCACCGCCGCTGAAAACGCCGTCACCAACTTGGAGAAATCTCCCAGTCTGGCCTTGGCAGAACAGCAGGAAATGCTCCTGGCAAATTATGCCGACATATGGGGAACGAATTGATCCGGTAAATTAATCCGGTATTAAGTCAGAGGTAAGGCGGGAAACAAATGTGCTTTGATCCCGTCTTACCTTTTTACTTCGCATTACATTTCCAGGAGACGATTCCATGATGGAAACTATGAGGACGGACGAAATCGCCATATGTGTAGCGGATCATTTCAGGTGGACTTCGCCAAAAATATATATCGGCACCGGACCGGAACGCCTCCTAGGCATGATGATCGAAGCTAAGGGAAGCGTTGGTGTTTCAATACATATCTGCGGTTACCGGGCTTTTTACGCTGATTCGGAGGCAACGCCGGCGTATGAAGGCTCGTTCAAGGAGAACGCTACAGAATTTACCCAGGTGGAAATGAACGGTCAATGGCAACAAGTTCGTTGCGAGGCCTTCATCAAACGCGGTATTACCATGGTAGATGTCACCTTGGCGTTATCCGGAAACGGTATGGTTTACCTTAAGCCGCTGCAACTCATACCTGGAGGATTCCCGGCGAACCCGCCATTGCCGCAAGCCCCCTACCTTGACTGGATCGCTTCTTTGCGCGGTAACACTGATTATGCCAGGTTATACACATTACCTCTGCTACCGTGGTCAAAACTTTCCAAAAAAGTCGAGCCGTATTTACAAATACCCGTGGATCGCTTGATGGCGTTAATGCCCGAGCGACGTCCATTCACCTTCGACGGTAAACCGACATGGCCGCACTTTGCGCATGAGTATTTGCCGGCACGACAATTTCATTGGGACCCGCGTGAACCAGATGTGTTGCGCGACAGTGACGGTCGTGTTTTCGATTACCTGACCAAGTTTCCTGTGACCGACTATGATGAGGTCCAGGGAGTAAATGGAAAGGTAGTGCGATACCCCTACCACGAACCGCCACCCGAGATGTGGGAGGCTATGGTACGCCCCGAAGTCCGGGACTTTACTCATCGAGGATCCAATACACCGCCCCAAGCGCGCATCTATATAGACGCTTTTATGACGACAGTGCGCAACCGAGAAATGCTGCAGGCCGCTTTTGAGCTGGCGAATTTGTATCGCACAACGGGCAACGAAGCAGCCGGTATTAGAGCAGCGGCCATTCTATACGCCCTGGCTTTAGTTATGCCTAGTTGGCCGGTATACGGGCAGGATAAGATGTTCGGCGACTATAAGTTCCTTCCCCCCGATTCTTACCAGTATTGGTACTCATTCATAACCGGTTCGTGGTACATTCCCTCCTTCGGCATCACGCTGGGGAGAACATTGCACACATATGCTCAGTTGCAGGACGACTCCTTGTGGACTAAACTGAGTGAAATAACGGGCGATGAGGCGCGCTCTATAATCATCGAGCAGTTGTTTCTGCACGCGGCGCGGTTGTGCTTGCGGTACGATGCATTTTACCGGACTAATCCGTGGGCGTTCTTCCACAATACGATCGCCACGCAAGTCGCCACGTTCATAAAAATGGGCTTAGCCATTGGTTGTCCGGAGCTTATCCACTACGGCATCAATAAGGCCATTGGTGCCATCAATTACCACCTGATGCCGGACGGCACATTCCCGGAGAGCCCTTCATACATGCATGACCTGATCGGCGGGCTGCATAAAGCCTTTGCACCAGTCATCGGTTATTCCGACCCACCTGGATACGTATCGGCTCTGGATGGTAAGCACCTGCACAATTTTCAGCCGGAAGTAGAACACCCCATATATCGACGGGCAGTCACTCTCCTGAAGGAACGTCTCTATTTTCCGAATGGTGCCATATGGCCGATTCATGATACCTGGCCACACAGCGTCTACCCAAATCAAGGTCCTGTGAGACCTGTACAACCCCTGTTACTACCCGACTTCGGTCATGCCACCATTGGTTGGGGCCAGCCTGATGATGGGCTGGAGGCGCACCTGCACTATTCCGGTGCTTACAATCATCATCACAGCGACATGCTCAACTTCATACTTTGGGCCAATGGTGAAGAGCTGGTATCCGATATCGGCTACACCCATTTGGGCCATTACCCGAAAGTGACCATGGCCCATAACCTGGTGGTGGTAAACGGCGAGAACCAGAAAGCGACTCATTGTGCCGACTTAATGGCTTGGTACACCCACGGTGTGGCCCAATTCGTACAAGCCGGCGATCCCGGTTCGGCATATCCTAATACCTCGCCATATCGCCGAGCCTTGGTTGCCGTCCCCATGGAAGAAAAGGAAGGGGTAGTGATTGACCTCTTTGAGGTGCAGGGTGGACAAGTGCACGAATGGATGGCTAACGGTGCGGCAGATTATGCCCAACGGGTAAGTACGGACTTGCCCTTGGAGAATATGGGCGACACCTTGGATGCCGAAGGTAAGGTGACCACCAGACCGGAGTGTTTCGGCAAAGATGCCGGTCCATATGGGGCTTTCCGTCATGCGAGGACGGCTACCTTCAGCCGGCCATGGAGCATAATGCTGACGCCGGCCTTGCCGGCAGGAGAAGCGGGAGTGCGTCTGCATTGGCTGGCCCCGCTGGATGGCGTGGCCATCATCTGTGATGCGCCGCGGCATCGTTACAGAGACGAGTTGATGTATCAGGAAGAAGCAAAGGCCGCGTGGGACAGCCGGCGGATGCCTAAGGTGATAGTGAGGCGAGAAGGTGATGGTCTAAACAGCACCTTCCTCGCCGTGTGGGAACCGTTTCGTAAAGAACCTTGGTTGCAGCAGGCTTCCCTACTCGCCGATGTGCCAAGCGCTGCCGGCTTGGGAGTGGCTTTGCACTCCCCCACCACCAATGCAGTCGTTCTCTATCGTCGCCCGGAAAGTCAAGCCATCTTATGCAGTAATGGTTTTGGCGCAGACAGCAGGCTGGCAGTTGCCAGAACTCAGGAAAGGGTGATTTCACTCGATCTGTACGACGGCCGGCAAATATCCTGGGATCCGCTAAGAGGTTGTCCCAGAAGCCGTGGAATTTCAGTGACGCAGTCTCACGCAGTTTTGCTCTCATTTACTTCTGTTTTCATCTTATCAACCGTTAGGCGACGGATCGCTGCACGAAGCTTCTGTATTTCTT
>DULU01000098.1 GCA_012840225.1 Bacillota bacterium | reverse complement strand
CGGAGGTGGGAGTGTCAACAGAGTGATATGTGGCGAGAGATGAGGGGCGGTTTTGAATATTGGCATAAAGGGGTGATCAGAAAAAATGGGCCACAAAAAGGAAAAGGCCAGCTCAGCAGAGACCGACTAGGGGAAGTGAGTACTTTTTTCAAGCCTCTCCCGGAGCGGGTACCCCCTCCTTCGGTCCGGCGCTGGCCGAATGGAAAAGACTGGAAACAGGGAAGGGGGGTGAGGAGGCCCTAGCTATTCTGACTCTCGATGGGCCGGAAAATGCTGTAAACGGCGCCCTAGTGATCGATGTGGCCGGAGTGCAGGATACACCTTACCTATATAACCTGCCGGGGTACCTACCCAACACCATGGAACCACAGCGGGTCACAGCGCCTGCGGTTTCAGCAGGCGAATAGAGAACAGGCGGACCGGCGAAAGACATGCAAACAATGGTTAGCGGATACAGTTTAGCGGATGCAGTTTAGCGGACATAGTTTAGCAGACACAGTTTAGCTGACGCAGGCCGGCGGGCTAGCAGGTTAACCGGCTAGGCAGGCCGGCAGCCGACGAAAGGAAGGAAGGTAAGCTAATTGTTTACGGGAAGGCGCAACTTATCAATTATGGTGGCTTTGGCACTCCCATTGTTGTTCTCATTATTGCTCATAGCTACCTGGGGAACAGCATATGCGGCGAATTCCGGATTCGGAAACGAAACCAGACTTTCGCTGATGATGTATGGTGATGATAGTCAAAAGTACTTATTCGACTTGATCAAGGAAGGTTTTGAACGTGATAATCCGGGGTACAAGCTTGATGTGGAAATTGTGCCCTACGCCGAATATATAGAGAAATTGCAGGTGCGTTACGCTTCCGGTGTAGCCCCGGATGTCTTCCTCACCTGGGCGCAGTATAAGCCGCAATTTGTGGAAAACGGCATGCTCCTCGACGTCACTGAGCGGATCAATCAGAGCAGTGTAATGTCGCTGGACAAATTCTTCCCCGTAATTGAGGACAACATCTCTTATCAAGGGCGCCTGTGGGGGACGCCGTGGGGATTTAATTCCACAGTATGGATGGTCAACCTCGATCTGCTTAACGAAGCCGGCGTAGGCTTCCCCGGCTACGACTGAACCGTGGAGGATTTGCGGGATATTTCACGCAAGGTAGCCAATCCGCAGAAAAAAGTGTTCGGCACCACGAATCCCATCGCCACCGCCGGTGGTTTCATGATCCAGTGGGTGATGAAACTGGGCCGGGCACGGCTTTCTGGACGAGAGTGGGCACAATGTCATCGTCAACTCCCCCGGGGCGGTAGAAATGGTGGATTACTGGCGGGAGTTGGCTCTTGACCTTGAGGTGATGGCATCGACCAGAATTCCTCGGGCCAAAGGCGCCAACTTCTTAGGCACCGGCGATCTGGCCTTTTATCAGTGCTGGACCACGGAAACCCAAAGGCTGGTAACCCTTAAAGAGCAGGGCATTGAACCGGTACAGTGGCGTTTCACCACCTATCCCAAAGCCCCTAATGGCCAAAGACATTTTGCCCAGGGACATTTGTGGAGCATTCCGGCAAACAGTAAGCGACCGGATGACGCCTGGAAATTACTGGTATGACTGGGCAGCGAAGCCTGCGATTACATCTGGGCATCTTCGCAGCGCACCCCGCCGGTTATGCCGATCACCCGGCACTGGGATGTATATAACCAACTCCTGAATGAAAAGGATCGCAAGGAAGTTCTCAGCTTCATAGTAAATGTATTGTATGGACAAGGCTATGCCCAGGATCTGGCGTACTAGCCAACGTTCGGTGAGATGGACAGCATCATCAGAACACGTCTTAACCAGGTCTTTGACGGCTCCATGTCGGCCGAGATGGCTTTGGATTATGCCGCCGCGCAGATGCAGATGGTTCTGGATGACTATTGGCTGAAGAAAGAGCAGGCCAAAAGATAAATATAGGTAATAGGTAGAATAGGTAGTAGATAGCAGGAAAAAGAAAGGGCTGGTCAAGCCCTTTCTTTTTCCACCTGCTTCATGTAACCGCTCCTCCGGAAGGCGGCCAGGGGATTATCCGGCACGCCCATCCGGCGGCGGGCTTCGACCAGCAAGGGATCTACATCATAATTGAAAGCAGCAGTCAGGCATTCTTCGGCCTCTATCATATCGCCGGCTTCTCTCGCCTCCTCCAGCCGCTCCCGGTCGACGATCAAAGCCTTGGCATATGCCCGCTGGATGTTGACCACCGATTGGATCATCGCCTCGATGCTGGGCTTGATGTAGTGGCTCTGGTCGATCATATAAGCGATCTCCGCCTTTTCGCCTCCCGCTCCTTCTCCTCCCGCTCCTTCGCCCCCCGCTCCCGGCTCGGCTTGGGCGGCGACGATCTCGTTGAAGATGAGGAACACTTCATACGGGTTGATGGAGCCGGTGGTCAGATCATCATCGGCGTATTTACGGTTGTTGAAGTGAAAACCGCCCAGTTTCCCCCGGCTTAAGAGAATGGCGACGATATATTCAATATTGGTGCCATGCAGGTGATGGCCCAAATCTACCAGGGTAAACGCTTTAGGTCCCAAACCTTCCGCATATAGGGTAGCGAGCCCCCAATCCGGGATGTCCGTATGGTAGAAAGCCGGCTCGAACGGCTTATACTCGATCAGCAGGCGCTGCCGCTCTCCCAGCAGCGCATAGACTTGCGCCAGGCTGTCGGCCATCCTCCGCAGCCGGTCCCGGAAGTTGTCCTGCCCGGGATAATTCGTACCATCCGCCAGCCACAGGCTGAGATCCCGGGATCCCACCGTGTTCATTATGTCGATGCATTCTTTAATGTGGTCCATAGCCCTGGCTCTGACCGCCGCCTCCCGGTGGCTCAAGGACCCTTTCAGATAATCATCCTCCTGGAAGAGGTTCGGATTGACCGCCCCCAGCGCCAGTCCCAGCGAAGAGGCATAGCTGCTTAACTCACCCCAGTCGGATACTTTATCCCAAGGTATATGAATGGCCACCGTGGGGGTGATCCCCGTGTGTTTGTGCACCTGGGCGGCATCGGCCAGCTTTTCCTTTATGCAGCGCGGCTCACCAGGTTTGCGCATGGTGTGAAATCTGGTACCCCCGGTCCCATATCCCCAGGAGGGAGTTTCCACGTGGAAGGTGAGCAGCTGCTCCATCACCTTCTCAAAGTCGACACTTTTCGGCAAACCGGCGAGGCACATTTCCAGGCGGTTTTCATGGGTAAATTTCATTTTGCCATCCTCCTCGTATATCTTACTTTTTAATACCTTTGCTCTTACTTATTCCGGCGGGGCGACAATCAGTTCCACGCCTGCCTCCTTCAGCTGCTGCTGTACCTCCGGATCCAACAGGTGATCGGTAACGATTACGTCTATATCATCTAAAGCGCAGACCCGGGCGAACCCCACATAACCGAATTTGGAATGGTCGGCCACAAAAATCACCTCTTTGGCCGACTTGATCATGCACTTTTTCAACTCCGCTTCCAGGTGGTTGGATTCGGTCATGCCATGCTCCAGGGACAGGCCTTTGGCGGAAATGATGGCCTTATCGTAAAAATGCTCGCTCACCACTTTCTGGGCCAGGGGGCCGACGAAGGAAAGCGAGGATTCCCGCACCGTACCGCCCGTACAGATGACATTGATCTCAGGTTTGGCCGCCAGTTCCAAAGCCGCCTGTATGGAATTGGTTAATATGGTCAGGGGCAGGTGATTGCTGAAAGTCCGCGCCGCTACCAAAGCGGTGGTGCTGGCATCGAGAGCCAGGGTGTCGCCCGGCTTTATCAGGGACTTGACCATGCGGGCTATTTGCTGCTTTTCGGCCAGATTGGTGTTGATACGCCGGGCAAATGAGGGATCATACCCGGTGCCGTGGTTTTTGATGGCCCCGCCATAGGTGCGCTGCAGCTGGCCTTGCTTCTCTAACTCTTCCAGGTCACGCCTGATGGTTTCTTCAGTCACCTGAAAAAACCGGCTCAGTTCGCGCACCTTAACAGACCCGCTTTGCTCCACCTGGGCAAGTATCAAGGTACGGCGCTCCGCAGCTAGCATCGGCTCTCCTCCCGCAGGGTATGGTAGGGTAGCGTAGTGTGTATATACCCATCTCCGGTCTTCGGTTTGCCAAGACCCAACCAACTACCAACCAACTACCAACCAACTACAATAAACTGCAATAAGAAACAAAACAAATGCTGCATAAAACACAGATCCCTATTTCCTTCGCTGCCGGATCTCACAGTCCTGCCCATCCACCGCCACATCCAAGACAAACAATCATTATCTATCCAATTTGTTTTTATTGGAAGGATTAATTGAGCCAAGGAAGTATGTGAGCACTTGTGAAGGCATTTCATATCGGGGAGAAGGGAGTATGGGCAATATGCAGCAGACGAAGCGTAGGATCGGCTTTATTGGTGCTGGTGGCAATGCTCGCGGTCATATGAGGAATATGATGCAGGTTCCGGGGGCGCAGGTAGTGGCCTTGGCCGACCCGAGTCCGGCCAGTCTGGCGGCAGCCGTTAAGGTGACGGGGGAGGGCGTATCCACCTATGAAGACTACCGCCGCATGATTGCCGAGGAGACCCTGGACGGTGTAGTGATCAGCACCCCGCATACCCTGCATTATGAGCAGGTCATGACTTGCCTGGACAAGGGTTTGCATGTGCTGATCGAAAAACCGATGACCTGCACCAGTGCCCACGCCAGAGATATCATCCAAAAAGCGGCCGAGACCGGCAAAGTGGTGCTGATCGGCTATCAACGGCATTATGAACCCCGTTTCCGCTGGGTGAAAAAGCAGATCAAAGACGGTCTCATCGGGCGGGTCACCTTTGTCCAATGCTTCCAGAGCCAGAACTGGCTCCGCAGCCAGCAGGGCAAATGGCGCCTGGATCCGGCGCTGAGCGGCGGTGGGCAGCTCAACGATTCCGGCAGCCACCTGGTGGATATCATCCTCTGGGTGACCGGCCTGGAGGCCGACACGGTCACGGCGTTTGTCGACAAGCGGGGCGAAGCGGTGGATATAAACAGCGCCGTCACCGTCAAATTCACCAACGGTGCCATCGGCAA
This sequence comes from Bacillota bacterium, assembly GCA_012840225.1. Taxonomy (GTDB): domain Bacteria; phylum Bacillota; class Limnochordia; order DTU080; family DTU080; genus DULU01. Next base: position 88,001 of record DULU01000098.1, on the reverse strand, counting down.
CATCTCCGTGGTCGGCGACCAGGTGGCCAACGGTTTCTGGGAAGACATCATCATAGCCGGTGAGAAAGGCATGATCTGGCTCCCCCATGGCGGCAAGGTGTTTGTGGCAAACGAAGCCGCCATGACGCCCCAGGAAGTGACGGATTTCGGGGACGAGCCGGTGACTAATAAAGATCAGAACTTTATCGATTGTATAAACGGGGCCGCCGCGAACGAAGTGCCGCCGATTTGCGGCCTGAAAGTGATTGAGTTGACCGAAGCCATCTGGCGCTCCATGGACGCCGAGGGTCTGCCGGTGAAGGTGGAAAGAAGTTGAGTTGAGCTCTCATATCAGGAAAAGAGGTAAATAAAATGAAGATCGGTTTGCGTATGCCTTCCATGCGGAACATGCTGGGGGACAAAGGAGTAATTGCCTGGGCAGCCGAAGCCGGCCTTGAGGCCATCGACCTCCTCACCGCCGACCAGGAAATTGCCGCCGAGGTGAAGGCTAAAGGGCTGACCCTGGGCAGCATCGATTCGGCGGGCCGGAAGGGCATACTCAGTCCCGACCCCAATGAGCAGGCTCAAGGGATAAAGGAAGCCTGTGAACGCATTGCCCAGATCAAAGCGGTAGGCGGCAGCATCCTTTTTGAGGTGTTCGTCCCGGCCGATCCCTTCCAGCCGCGGGCCAAGAGTTTCGCTATCTGGAAGGAGACCTATCCCGAAGTGGTGCGGGCCGCCGAAGAGCACGGCGTGAAGATTGCCGTGGAACCCTGGCCCGGTCCGGAGCCGACCCTGCCCAATTTAGGTACCAATCCGGAAATGCTGAGAGCCATGTTTGAGGCCATTCCGTCGCCTTCCTTCGGCCTCTGCTATGATCCTTCGCACTTTGTGCGCTTAGGGATCGACCATATCCGGCTGCTGGAGGAGTTTAAAGACCGGGTGTTCCATGTCCACGCCAAAGATTGCCAGATCATTCCGGAGGGCATGTATCTCGTCGGCACCTTGGGCGAAACATTCGGCAAGAGATATCGCCACGGCAGCGGCAGCTGGCGCTATTGCATTCCGGGCCGCGGCAACATCGATTGGGCGGAAGTCATCTTCCATCTGGCTGCCAACGGCTACGACGGAATACTCGCCATCGAGCTGGAAGATCACCAGTTTTTGCCCGAAGTGGAAAAACAGCAGCGGGGCATCAGCCAGGCGGCAGCCTACCTCGCCGAACTGCTGTAGGATGTAGGAAAAATGAGGGAGCGCACAGACACCGGTGTGCGCTCCCGGTTTAATTCACCAAACATAATGGACCTCAACCAGCACTCCCAGCGCGGCCGAGCTGTAATTCGGCGCACTGTAAGTATCATATGTCAGCCCTACCAGGCCTCTGCCGTTTCTCTCGATGCGAAATGCATAGCCGCCCTGCAGGCGCAGAACGGAGAGTCCGGGCGGCGGGGGCGATTTCTTTGAAGTGGTGCCCAGCACCACACCGCCGAAGCGTCCGGATAGATCGGATTTTTCATACATCCGCCCGATAATGCCGATATACGACAAGCTGGGGTAGGCTTCCATGCCGATGGTCCAGCCGTCTGCCGGGCTGTGCAGGAACATGGGGTAAAAACCGTTGACGTCGAAAGCCAGCCCGGCGGCGTTGCGGGCGGCGGCAGGAGTGGCGATGGCGGCGGTAAACAATAATGTCAGGATCAACATGGCTGTGCAAAAGCGCACAGAAAACACCTCCACTGGCAAGATATTTGTTGTGATGCGATGTAATGTAATTTAGATGCCGGGTCAGTTCCCGGCATCCGGAATCCGGATCGGGAGTGAAATCGAGAATCGATCTATAATCGATCAGGATCGCTTATTTTTTATATGTAAAATATATACACCACCGTGTCTGCCATAGCCTTTCATACTGGAGGCCTATTTAGCTGGGACTTATTTCCTACCTGACTTTAGCGGAATGCGGGTGAATTTAAGAATGGATAAAATGGATAAGAAGGAAAACAACCTCTCCCATCCTCCTTCCCGCCCCAAATCACCAACCGAATCACCGTCTTTATTTATCCGCCATGGGGAAATGCGCTATAGCTGGACGCCTCCGGCCACCCTGGATGAGTGGCTATACCGGCGGCAGGAGCTGAAAAGGCAAATTCTGACAGCCGCAGGTTTATATCCCCTGCCGCCGCGGCAAATATCCGCCGAAAAGGTGCACCGGGAAATAGCCGTGAGAGGGAGCAGTTACATATTCGAAAAAGTCTGGTTTGAAACCTTGCCGGGGCTTTATCTCACCGGTAACCTATACCGGCCGCTGCCTGGCGAAAGCGAAAGTGGAGGTGGTGGTGGTAGTGAGGTTGGCGGAGGAAGTGGAGGTGGTGGTGCAGGTGCAGGCGGAGTTGATGGACCCCCCTGGCCCGGCGTGTTGAATCCCCACGGGCATTGGCCCGGCGGCAGATTGCATGATGATGCCGTTGGTTCGGTACCCAAGCGCTGCCTCTGGTTCGCTACCCACGGCTACGTGGCCTTCAGCTACGATATGGTCGGCTATGTAGATAACCCGCTACCCGAGCACCGCTTCGCCGACCGGCAACTGGAACTATGGTCGGTGACCCCGTTTGGCCTGCAGCTCGCCAACAGCCTATATGCTCTCGACTTCCTGCTCAGCCTGCCTTTTGTGGATCCTGAGCGCATCGGTTGCACCGGGGCCTCGGGCGGAGGCACCCAGACCTTCTTTCTCACTGCTGTCGATGAGAGAGTTAAAGTGGCGGCACCGGTCAATATGATCTCCGCTCACTTCCAGGGCGGCTGTGTTTGCGAAAACGCCCCCGGCCTGCGGTGGGGAACGCAGAACATGGAGATAGCAGCCATGGCCGCCCCCCGGCCGCTGATCATGGTGGCGACGACGGGCGACTGGACCTGCAACACCCCGGCGGTGGAATTCCCGGCCATCAGAAGGGTATATGCTTTATATGGCGCCGAGGACAGGCTACAGTGCGTGCAGTACGATGCTCCCCATAACTATAACCAGGCCTCACGTCAGGCGGTATATGCCTTCTTCAATAAGTACCTTAAAAAGATGAAAAGCATTCCCGGCGCTGTTGGTGATGCTGATACACATGAGACCGCCGAGCCTGTGGAGGAAGAGATCCCGGAGCTTCCGCCCCTGGAGCAGCTGCGCATCTTTCCTCCCGGCAAAGAAAGGCCCAAGAGCAGTCTGCAGCTGGTGGTGGCAGCATATAAAGCAGCAGGTGATAAGCAGGCAGGTGATAAGCCGGTGGCTGGTGAGGGTGAGCACAGGCAATTCCGGGAGAGGGAAGTGCCCTGCCGGGAGGGAGCGGTGTCCAACCGGTCGGGGAAGGTGCGGAGCCTTCTGACCACCATATTCGGTGCCGGGAGGATTATCAGTTCTTCGATTTGGGTCGACGAATGGTCGGCGGAACCGGCGAAAAATGTGGAGCTGCAGGAGGGGGGAAAGGATGACCAGGACTATCCTCCCGGGATGGCAGTGATCGTCAAAGGGGCCGGCGATGTTTCAGTTAAGGTGCGGCACTACCGTCCCTCCTCCGATTATGGCCCCCATCGGAAAGCAAACTCTGGCCGGGAGCCGGTGTTGGTAGCTGCTCTCGAAGCCGGCTTGGAAGAATCATCCCCCCTGGAAGAATCACCCCCCCTGGATAAATCGCCCCGCCTGGATGAATTGTCTGGCCTGAAAGCTGTGGCCGCCCGCTGTCGAGCTCATTTGCTGTGGCTGGATCATATGTATGCCTCCCCCGAAATTGCCGGCCTGGAGCCGGAGGATTATTATGCCGGCAGCAAGGGCGTCAAGTTCTTTACCACTTTTAATCCTACAGGGGCGGTGCGGCGCGTGCAGGCGGTGCTGCTCAGCCTGAAATATGCTGCTCTCATTTCGCCGGGGCCCTGCTTTCTTATAGCCACGGGCAAATATGGGCTTCCCGCCCTCTTTGCCTGGGCGTTATTGAGCAAGGAACTGTCGGGTGGCGGGGCAGCGGCGGCGCTTGATCTGATGCATATCGAGGAAACGGATGAGCATTATAACCGCCTCTTTTTTGTGCCTGGTGTGCGCAAGGCGGGAGGGGTGCCGGCAGCACTATCTCTGGCCGCCGCTACCTCACCCCTATGGCTGAGAAGAGCCAATGAGGAGTACCTGCACCAATCCGTGTCCGGAGGGGCACCCCTGTTTGTGTGGGAAGAAGAGGTGCCGGCTGCTGCTCTGGCTGAGCAATGGTTGCAGCAGGTATGCCGGTATGGAGGAAAAGTAGCGCCTAATTCCCGGCTGGTAATGGCCGGGCAGGATTTTGCCTTTCAGACTGTAAAGTAAGTGGATGAAGCCAAAGACAGCGGCTATGACAAACGACTGAAACGACCATCGGCCAACGAATGCAGCGACCAACGACCGACAGGAGTGGAGCGGGAGGTTATAGATTTGACCACAGCTGCGGTAACAAAACCCAACATCATCTTGATCACCACCGATCAGCAGCGCTACGACACCTTGGCCTGCAACGGCAACCCTATCGTGAGGACGCCGGTAATTGATCGGCTGGCTAGGGAAGGCAGCCGGTTTGTGAACTCTTTCATCAACAATACGGTATGTGTTCCCAGCCGGGCCTGCCTGCAGACCGGGCGCTACACGCACCAGCATGGGGTGCGCTACATGGAGTCGGTCATCGAGACCACCCCCGGCCTGCCCGTCTGGGAAGAGACTTTCATGCAGAGATTGCAGACCGCCGGCTATGAAACCTGCGCCGTGGGGAAGATTCACATGTTTCCACCCAAAGGTTTTCATGAGACCCATCTGACCAACGGCAAAGGACAGCGCTGGACCACCCCCTACGGCTCCCCCTTGGGCCCGGCGCAACTCGGCGATGAATATGCCGCCTGGCTGGAGAAACGCCATCCCGGCGCCTACGCCCGCATCTATGAGCAGAGGCGCACGGAGGAATACCGCACCAACAGAGCCGCCATCGTCAATGTGCTCGGCACCGAGGATTATATCGACACCTGGATCACCGAAAACGCCATCGACTTTGTGTCCCGGGAGCACCGGCAGCCGTTCTTCTTATGGTACGGTTTCTGTAACCCTCACGGCCCCGTCGATCCTCCGGCCGAATATGCCTCGCTCTACTCCCCGGACGACGTGGTGCTCACCGAGCGCCATCTGCGCTTCCTTAATCCGGAGCGGGGCTTAACCGAGGCCGTGCTGCGCAGGTGGATCGCCTATTATTGGGGTCTTTGCACATATATCGACGACATGCTTGGCCGCTTTTTCGAGGTGTTGCGCCGCAGGGGCTTGTGGGACAATACCCTGATCATCTACACCACCGATCACGGCGAGTATATGGGGGAATATGGCCGCTTCGGCAAGGGCCTCTTCCACGACTGCATCATTCATGCTCCCCTGATCATCAAGCCGCCGGCCGGGGAGGAAGTGAAGCCGCTTGTCTCCGGCATGGTGGAGCATATCGACATCGCTCCCACCATTCTGGATTATGCCGGGCTGCCCATCCCCCGCACCGTGCAGGGAAAAAGCCTGCGACCGCTATTGAGCCCGGCGAGCGGCGACGAGGGGAAAGAGGGCGACGAGGGGAAAGAGCAGATATTGTGCGAGTATACCAAAAACGATCAGTCCTCGCATGGTAAATGCCTGCGCACCCGGCGCTACAAATATTGCATCTGGTCGCCGTCCGGTCCGGTGGAATTATATGACCTGGAGGAGGACCCGGGCGAGCTCCGCAATGTGGCCGACGATCCGGGTTATACGGCAGTGCGCCTCGAGATGCAGGAGAGGCTGTTACATCATCTCTCGCTTTCCGAAAAACCGATTCATATAAGATGATCCCATTGTGAATGTGGATATGTGCCGGAAACCGGCAAAGGAGGATACGATGCAGATGTTCAAGCTGGGATTAGTCACTTATAATATGGCGAAAGACTGGAGCATTGAGGAGATCATCGCTAAGTGCCGGGCTACCGGGTTCAGGGCGGTGGAGCTGCGCACCACACATGCTCATGGGGTGGAGCCCACGATTGATGCCGCCCGGCGGCGGGAAGTCAAAGCCATTTTTGCCGACTCGGACATCACTCTGTGGGGCCTCGGCACCATTTGTGAGTATCATGCCGTTGACCCGGCTGAAGTGCAGAGAAATATCGATGAGACTATAGAATTTGTGAAACTGGCTGCCGATCTGGGTTGCCGGGGCGTGAAAGTGCGGCCTAACGGTTTTCAGGATAAAGCCGGCATCCCCAGGGAGAAAACCCTGGAGCAGATAGGTTTGGCGCTCAAAAAATGCGGTGAGGCGGCGGCCGATTACGGTGTAGAGATTTGGCTTGAGGTACACGGCGCCACCAGGTCGCCCGCACACATCAGGCAGATTCTGGATATCACTGCTCATCCCAGCGTGGGAGCCTGCTGGAACTCCAATGCGGACGAGCCTGAAGAAGGTTCCATCGCCAGGGGGTTTGCCCTGCTGCGCGATTACATCAAGTCGGTGCATATCAACGAGCTGACCAACGACTACCCGTGGCGGGAATTGTTCAGGCTCTTGCGGGAGTCCGGATATGACCGCTACACCCTGGCGGAAATCCCGGGGAGCAGCGATCCGGAAAGAGTGATGCGCTATTACGCCCGCCTGTGGCAGGAGCTGGTCTCATAAACCTGCCTGCGGCAGGAGCTGGTCTGGGGGAGAGGGTTGGTCTCCTAAGCTCGCCGATCCACCCGCCAGCTGGGCACCGGCTGTTGCTGTTGTTGCTGCTGCATTAGGCCGGTGACATTGTTGAAGGCCAAAAGCCAGGACAAGATGATCGAGATGATGATGGCGGCCAAACCCAACAAGTGCAAAAGAGGCTGGTAATACACCATACCGCCCGTGAGAAGCAGGAGGCCGGTGAGAATATAGGTGAAGCGGGCTCTGGAGAGGGTATTGGCATGAAACTGAGCGGTTTGGACCACGGTGTGGAGAGCCTTTTTTACCTCGCTCACCTCCCTCGCCTCCCTCGCCTCTCTCGCCTCGCTCGCTTCGCTTGCCACCTCCGCCGCCTTCTTCTTCTCCGCCTCCGCCACCATCACTTCGCCGGCCTCCCTGCTTTCGGTCAGTGCCTTGGCGCGGAGCCAGTCGGCGGCGGAGATGAATAGCTGGGGAATCAGGATGTGGGCGATGAGGCGCGGCTTCAACAGTCCCATGCTGATGGTCAGAAAGCCGGTCCACGCTCCCAGGAACCAGTCGGTGACGTAATCGAATTGGGCTCCGAAAGATGAAGAACGCTTCCTGGTGCGGGCTACCACACCGTCGCAGGTATCGCTTAGGGCGGCGATGGACAACAGCCAGATCTGCCAGGAGAGGGGCCGACGGGTAAAATAACAAGCCATAGCTATCAGAGTCAAGCCCAGGCGCAGGGCAGTGAGGTGATTGGGGTGGAGCCACTCGGGAGCCAGCCGTTGTACCACAGCTCCGATAACCCGGTCCCGCCACTGCTGTTCCGCTGTGGTGAGTCTCTCTAGGTAGCGCATTGCGTCGTTCATCTCCTCTCGATTTATATATTACTTATATGTGATATGTACTTTCTTTGCCTGCCGAAAAGCTAACATAAGCTATGGGAAAGGATGGGATGGATCAATGCAGGAGCAAAAGATCGTCTATTTCGATGCCGGCGAGAGGCCTTCCCAGACCACGCCGGTCACCCTGGAGCTGGCTAAAGCCAGGATGGAAGCGCTCGGCATCAAGCAGGCGGTGGTAGCTTCGGGCGGCACCACGGCTTTGGCAGCCGCTAAACTGTGGCGTCCGTTGGGAGTGAAAATCATCGGCGTCACCTTGCAGGCCGGCACCTGGGCGAAATATGGAGAACCCGACTGGGACAAGATTGCCGAGGCCAAAGAGCTGGGCGTGCAGTTTATCACCGCCACCCATCCCTTGATGGGAAACGTAGGCACGGCGGTAAAGAATAAATTTGGCGGCATCTGCCACGCCGAGCTGATCGCCTACACCCTCTACCTGTTCTCGCAGGGGATGAAAGTAGCGGTGGAGGTAGCTTTAGCCGCAGCCGATGCCGGCCTTTTGGATATGAAACAGGAAGTGGTGGCTGTGGCCGGGACCGATCGGGGGGCCAATACAGCCATCGTGGCCAAGCCGGCTTTCACCACCAACTGTTTCGATTTTGAAGTGAAAGAGATCCTCTGTATGCCGCGTTAAAAGTAATATATTAATACAATAAAATAACCGCCAGCACTTCAAGGGGTTCGCTTCCGGCATTGGCCAGGGAATGAGTGCGGCCGCCGCCGGTGATCACCGCGTCGCCGGGTTCGAGGATGGATTTGACACCGTCTTCCGTCACCTCGGCCCGGCCTTTGATAATATAGAATATTTCTTCTTCGTTATCGTGGGGATGCGGGCCGATGGAGGCGCCCTCCGGCAGGCGCAAGCGAGCGAAGAGCCGGCATTTGCCCTTCATGTCTTCCTGCTTCATGATATGCACCAATTCCACTTTGCCCTGGCCGTCTCTCATCCGTTCCCGCACTTCCACAGGCATTTCTCCTGATCTTTTGATCATCTGTCACACCTCCGGCCCCAGTATTTCTCCTTTGGCAACAAACATACCTGCATGTCAATCTGCCTCTTAATCCAGGAAGGGTGGACCGATGGGGCGAATGGTACACACATAGATGAGGGGAGTGGTGAGAATGCCTATGCAAGCGGGCCTGGTCGGCTTACCCAATGCCGGTAAGTCCACATTGTTCAATGCGCTGACTCGTGGTGGGGCTTTGGTGGCCAATTATCCCTTTTCCACCATCGATCCCAACGTCGGCGTGGCGGAGCTGGCCGACAAGCGCTTGGAGGCGATCGTTTCGGTGGTGAAGCCGCAGCAGGTGGTGCCGGCGGTGGTACATTTTGTGGATATCGCCGGCTTGGTGCGCGGCGCCAACAAGGGTGAAGGTTTGGGCAACCAGTTCCTGAGCCATATCAGGGCGGTGGATGCGCTGGTGCACGTGGTGCGCTGTTTTCATGATGAGCATGTGGCGCATGTCACCGGCGCCATTTCCCCACGGCAGGATATAGAGGTTGTGGAGACGGAGTTGATGCTGGCCGACCTGCAGGCGGTGGAGAAGCGTATGGAGCGGGTGAGCCGGGATCTGAAAACCGGCCTCCAGATTTACAAAGACGAGATGGCCGCCCTGGAAAAGATCGCCGGGGACCTGCAGCGGAATATACCGGCCCGCCTCAGCCTGGCTTCTGCCGCCGGGTGGCTGGACAATATCTCCCTTCTCACTGCCAAGCCGGTGGTTTATTGCGCCAACGTGGGGGATGATGATCCGGCGGGCGAATCCCCGGCCGTTCGGGAAGTGATCGACTACGCCAAGTCTCAGGGCGCCGGTTGGGTGGTGATCAATGCCAAACTTGAGGCTGAACTCGCCGAGTTGCCGGCGGAAGAGGCGGCGGAATTCCTGGCTGAGCTGCAGATGGAAGAGACAGGATTGTCCCGCCTGGCTGCCGCAACCTACCGACAGTTGGGTTTGATCACTTTTTATACCGTAAAAGGGCCGCAAACCAGGGCTTGGTCCCTTCCGGAAGGCACTCCGGCGCCGCGAGCCGCCGGCATGATCCATAGCGACATGGAGCGTGGCTTCATCCGGGCCGAGGTGATCCAGTGGGATGAGCTGGTGAATATCGGCTCCTTTCAGAAGGCGAGGGATCTGGGGAAAGTCAGGTCGGAAGGGAAAGATTACATTATTCAGGACGGCGATGTGGTGCTTTTCCGCTTCAATGTGTAATGATCCATCTCACTTCACTTCACTTCATTTCGCTTCGCCTCGCCTCGTCTCGCCTGGCCTACTTGCCTCCACGCCTCCTTGCCTCCTCGCCTCCTTGCCTACTTGCCTCCTCGCCGCCTCTTCACCTGGACGACCGGAGGTCGGGGGCCAGGCGCACTTTGGCCAAGTAGATGGTTGTCTTGGCCTCGTGAGACGAATAGTAGCTTATCCAAAGCAGGTCGTCGTGCCAAACCATCCCTGCATAGCTGGTGTCGCCGCCTGAAGGTAGGGTGAGCGCTTCAGTCAGCTCACCGGCGGCCGGGTTAACCCAGCAAAGTGAAGTGCGAGTCGCCCCGTCGTACAACCGCACTGCCGCCACGATACGACCGTCGGGCAACATGATCATGCAAGGTCCGCCTATGCGCACGCCGGTATCTCTCCATGTCCATTGCGTGTATGGGGGATGAGCCATGCCAAGCACGGCATGGGCAGCAGAATTTGGTCTTCCGGAGACAGGATCACGGCGCAACAGGATCAATGCTGTTTGATCCGGCAGAAAAAGGAGGCCCGTTTCGTTTGGATAGCCTTCGGTAAAGAGCTCACATACCAGCGGTTTGAAATCAATGCCGTCGGTTGTCCGGTAAAGCCTGGCATTTCCGGAGAGCCTGTTGGTGAAGTACCCTACACCATAACCTACACCTTCATGCCACACCACTCGCCACAGCCAATAATTGCGTTCGCCGATGGGGATGGGAGCCGACCAGTCGTAGCCGTTTTCAGAGAACCAAGCATAGGTCTGATGATAACTCCGGGAGGAGGCCGGTGTGCCGGCACCTATCAACAGCAAACGGCCGTCAGAAGTAACAGAGAGTTTGCCGTCGCGCAAATCCTCAGTGGCGGATTGTAACAGAGCGGCAGATTCCCAGGTCTCTCCGTCGCTGGAGGTGATGACGCGCAGGGCGCCGTCAGGAGAAACATGTTTCTCTCCTTCGCGAAACACGCACCACCAGCGTTCCTGAAATCTGACCAAATCGGTGAAGGCATTGTGTTGGGCTTTATCCCATAGGCGTTTCACACTTACCAAAAACATACCATCGCCTCCCTATATACAGTCTAGTAGCCTAGCCTAATCCGAGCAGGCCCGCTTGCGGTAATCCGAGGGTGTCTCTCCAGTCACTTTTTTAAACAGGCGGCTAAAGTGATAGATGCTTTCGTAGCCGACCATTTGCGCTACCTCACCGATGGTGAATTTGTCGCTGGCGATCAACTCTTTCGCCCGGTTGATCCTTAAGTTCGTTAGATACTCCAACGGCGACAAGCCGTAGGCCTGCTTAAACAGTCGGCGAAAGTGGGTGATGCTCAGACCGGTCTTTTCGGCCAAGGTGCCCAGGGTGGTCGTATTGCTTAAATTTTCTGCCATATATGCCAAAGCCGGTTTCAACTTGGCTACCGTGTGCCGGTCCACTCTTTGATTGGCTATATCGTTCACCAGGCAATAGATGATATCGTGCAGGATAGCCTTGCAATGCAGCATATAACCTTGCTTCCGGGAAGTCCAGGAGTTGAGCATCTCGCTGAATAAAGCCTGATATACAGCCGGCCTGGGCGCCTTAAGCACAAAAACCGGGGGAGAAGGATCGGATCCGGACTCAAGCCCTGACCCCGATGCGGATCCACCGGTAGCCCCAGGCCCGGACTCCTCCAGGTCGAACGAGACGACATAATAGCGGTAGGTGTCCACCGGATCGCCGATGGTGATGTATTTGCTGCCTTTGGCCAGATAGAGAAGGTCGTCTTTGGCCACATGGAGGTTTTCCTGCCCGTCTTGCAGGTAGACGGCTTTTCCCTCCAATACCAGCACCAGGCCGTGGTTCGGCCGCCCGGCTGGATAGGAAAAGCGCCAGTCGGACGGACATTCTTTATGCCGCACCAGGCTGATACAGGTGATCGTTACATCCACATCTATGCCCGGGATGCTGGGATCATGGCCTGACAGGAACACAGTATCTTCTCCAAAATTCATCACGGCCGTATCTGAGCAGTACCGCAGCTTTGCCACAGCACAGCCATGCCACAACAGGGGCCGTGATGGTCGTTTTAAGCAAAAAAAGGTCAAATAGAACATGGATGCTGGCATAGAACCATGCTAACCTAATATTAATGATTTGTTTACCTTAGGGCAAGTAGCGCAAGTAGCGCAATGGCAAACCTGATTTGAGCGAAAAAAGGAGTGACGAGCCTTGTTGACGGCGGCGGATATAAAGAAGCATGCCAAACGGCTGGGCGCAGACTTGGTGGGCATTGCCCCCATAGAGAGATGGGAAGGCGCCCCCAAGCAGATGGATCCGAGGTACATCATGCCCAGAGCCAAATCTATGATCGTGATGGGTTTCAGGGTGATGAGGGGTTCCTTGCGCGGCATCGAGGAAGGCACCTTCTTCAGCAATTATTCGTCCATGGGCTATGGCGGCATTACATATTTGTATATTCCCATGGTGGTCATCAATCTGTGTCGCCTCATCGAGGACGAGGGATATGAAGCCATACCCATCGGCCATCAAAGCGACTGGCGGGCTATCGACAACGATGGGCGCCTCAAGAAAAACTACAGCCGCCCCGTCGAGCCCGGGAAACCCTGCCCGGACATCATGATACACCTGCGCATCGCCGCCTTCCTCGCCGGGTTGGGGGAGATCGGCTACAGCAAGATGTTTCTCACCCCCGAATTCGGTCCCAGGCAGAGGTTCGGCGTCGTGTTGACCGAGCTGCCGCTTGATCCCGACCCCATATATGATGGTCCGCCGCTTTGCAACCGCTGTATGGCCTGCGTCAGAGCCTGTCCCGGCAACGCCATACCGAGCAACAAAACGGTGCGCCAGATGGTGGCCGGACGGATGCTGGAGTGGGCGGATATCGACACCAGAGCCTGCGATCTGGCCTTCCGGGGCGGGATGAGGACCGAGCCGGGTGAGCGGGGTGATTATCTGGAAAACACCACGAATGTCAAGCCCAGCCCCATCTCACCGTTCTATAAAAAACCCCGCAACCTCTATAACACCGGTCAGGCCATATGCGGGGCAGCCGGATGCACGCGGGCTTGCATGATCAGCCTGGAGAAGCGGGGCGTGCTGAAGAATCGCTTCGTCTCCCCCTTCCGGGAGAAAGAACCCTGGCGGGTGGACTGGTCGCAGCCCTTTGAACCTGATGCCGATGATTTGGAGAAACCCACGAGCGGTTTGCCGCCGATGAAAGAAGCGGATTAATTTATGTTGTTTGCCGTCGGTTATCAGATGCGCAGTGAGGAAGAAGAATCCATGGTCGACATCATCAAGGATTATGCCGGCCATGTGGGAGAAGTCTATTTTCCCTGGCTGAGCCAGCCCTCGGGCCGGGCAGCCCTCACCAGCCGGCGCGGCTATGTGAACTGGCAGGGGCAAAGCCGCCTGGAAAGCGATCTGGTGGCCTTGCGTCGGTTGGGCATCAAACTGGATCTTTTGTTCAACGCCAACTGTTACGGCCAGTATGCCGCTTCCAGACATCTGGCCAACACTGTTTGCTCGGTGATTGATCATCTAGGCGAGGTGGTGGGAGGGGTGGATATTGTCACCACCGCCTCCCCGGTCATCGCCTGGGTGCTCAAGAATAACTACCCGGAAATCGAAGTGCGGGCCTCCGTCAACATGCGCATCGGCACCGTGCAGGGCATGAGCTATATGGCCGACCTTTTCGATTCCTATTGCGTGCAGCGTGACTATAACCGTGATCTGGAAAGGCTGGCTGCCCTGCGCGCCTGGGCAAAGGAGAATGGCAAAAAGCTGAGCCTCCTGGTGAACAGCGGTTGCCTCCGCTTCTGTCCCAACCAGGTATTTCACGACAACCTGGTGGCGCACGAGCAAGAGGTGGACGAGATGGCCAACATCCCGGACTGGACCTCCCTCGGCCACCTGTGCTGGCGGTATTTTAGGGATGAGGAGCACTGGCCGGCCTTTTTGCAGAGCACGTGGATTCGCCCCGAGGATCTGCATCATTACGAAGGACTGTGCGACATCTTCAAGCTGGCCACCAGGATGCACGCCTATCCGGCCATGGTCATCGATGCTTATGTAAAAGGGCGCTTTCACGGCAACCTGCCCAACCTCTTCGAGCCTGGCTTCGGCCCGGCTTTTGCTCCCCGCATCATAGACAACAGCAAATTCCCCGCCGACTGGTTTGCCATCACCACCAGTTGCCGGTGGAATTGTCACGAATGCGACTATTGCCGCAGGGTGCTGCGGGAGGTGGTGCAGGAAGTGATACAGGAGCCGGCAGGATGATCCCGGCTACCTCAACACGCATCACCGTCCCTGGTCCGCTCGCCTGCTAAAATTGTTTCCAGCCGCTCCGCCATTTCCTTGACCTTTTGCGGGTAGGCGGCAGCCAGGTTCCGCTGCTGTCCGATATCCGCATCCAGATTATATAGCTGGGGTTCTGATAAATAACCTGTCTCTATATTCGTGTGTCTTCTGACGGCCGGGCCGGGATATGGGGGGATATATACCCAGTTGTCCTGGCGCAGGAGGGTTCTGGCTGCTGTGTCTTCGGTCACCAGCTCCCGCCTGCCGGTCTCCGTCTCCCCCAGGAGAGCCGGCAGCACCTGGCAGCTGTCGGGAGCGGCTTCCGGCGGGAGATGGGGGAGCATCCCGGTCAGGGCGGCAAAAGAGGCGAGAAAGTCGGTGTGGCATACCAGCGCCGAGGAGCGGCGGCCTGGAGCCACCCGCTGCGGCCAGCGCAGGATGAAGGGCACCCTTGTACCCCCGTCCAGCAGGCTGTATTTGCCGCCGCGCATGGGACCGGCCGGCCGGTGGTCGCCGCATAGCTCCACTGCCCCGTCCACATAACCGTCGTCCAGCACCGGGCCGTTGTCGCTGGAGAAGATGACGATGGTGTTTTCCGCCAGGCCCAGGCGGTCCAGGGCATTCAGCATCTCGCCGACGCACCAGTCCAACTCGGCGATGACATCGCCGCGCGGCCCAAGCTTGGTCGCTCCGGCGAAACGCGGGCCGGGGAGGCGGGGGACGTGAGGCTGGTGGAAAGCGTAGTATAAGAAGAAGGGCTGGTGCCGGTCCCGTTGCTCGCTCACGAAGGAAATGGCCTTATCGAGCAGGACCTCCGCCATCTCTTCATCTTTCCACCAGGCGGAGGTGCCGCCCCGCATATAGCCGATGCGGCTGACGCCGTTGACGATGGTCATATCGTGTCCATGGCTGTATTTCATCTTCAGGAGTTCAGGGTGATCCTTCCCGGTCGGCACTCCGGGGAAGGGCTGGTTTTGGTCGTAGGTCACTTCCAGCGGCGGGTCGGCGGGATCCAGCCCCACCACGCGGCGGTTCTCAATATATACGCAAGGCACCCGGTCGTTGGTGGCCGGCATAATGAAGGCATAATCGAAGCCGATATCGAGCGGGGTGTGCTGCAGCTCGCCGTTCCAGTCGATCTTCCCGTCACCCAGTCCCAAGTGCCACTTTCCCACCACCGCGGTGGTATAGCCCGCTTCTTGCAGCATGGACGGGAGGGTGACGGTGCCGGGGGTGATGAGGAGCGGCGCATCCGCCGGTAAAATGCGGGCCCGCTCATTGCGCCAGGGATAGGAGCCGGTGAGCAGGCTGTAGCGGGACGGGGTGCAGGTGGAAGCGGCGGCGTAGCCGTTCGTGAACTGCAGGCCTTCCCTCGCCAGCCGGTCGATATTCGGTGTTGGTATGGCCGTGGCGCCGTAGCACCCCACATCACCATAGCCTAAATCGTCGGCATACATGATGATGATGTTGGGGAGAGCAGAGGAGTTGGAGAAGTCGGGAGAGCCGGCTTTTTTTGGTTGACCGGCACAGGAATGCGGGCCTGAAGCGGGCATATATGGACACTCCTTTTACACTTTTCTTTGTTTTCCTTTTAAAGAATCAAGCCACCTAAGCTCTTTTCTTTGGATGAGGGGCAGCTTCCTTCATGGTGATGATTGCCGAAGGGTGCCGGCGATGGGTGGGTGGCGCGAATTTTTTACCAAAGTAGCGCCTAAAAACGGGGGGATGCGAATTTTTTACCAAAGTTGGTTTCGGCGGCTGGTTACAGGTTGGATTGCCTGCAGGAAACTCCCAGCTTAGGAGGTGTGGGTGGTAGTGCTGTCCCTCCGCCATCGCCGTTCATGAGTGAGCCGACCGTACTTTGGGAAAAAATTCGCACCACCCAGCGCCTTGCCTATGGCGCCATTCCCCCATCTCCCCATCGCCTTGCCACCACAATCTCCGTTATTCTGCTGGGTCACCAAGGAAAAAGCAGCATCTCTATACAAATTACAACAACAAACGATTTGCTTCCACTTTATTGGGATGGGGAGTGTTTATCTATGAATCCGAATTATATCCCTGTCGCCTTGGCTGAGCTGAAAAAGGGCATTATGGAGGGGGTGGCTCCCATCACCGGTTGGGAAGTGCGCCTGGCTGAATATAAGGCCCCAGGCTGCTACGAACCGGTCGGCGACTGGCGCCCGCTCCTTTTGGGGGAAAGGTGGGGGGTGGTGAACACCACTGCCTTCATCCGCCGCCGGCAACTGGAGATACCCGAGCCCTGCCGCCGCCATCCGGCTGCCGGTCTGGAAATACGGATCGACGGCGAGGGGTTGCTCCGCATCAACGGAGTGCCCTATCATGGCATTGATCGCAACCGCACCTACATACCCTTGCCCGGCGGCAGGCCTGAGTCCGGTTCTACCGATACTATCGACCTCGAGCTGGAAATGAGCGGGCAGTTCCGCCCTTACGATTTTTCCGTCGAGAGTGCCAATCCGGAGCGGCCGTTTGTTTTTCATGCCGCCCGCTTTATCATCGTCAACAAAGCAGCCGAAGACCTCTGGCACGACCTGCAGATGGGCTGGGATACCTATAACACCGTCACCCAGGACGATGTCAAGCAAGCTTTGCTGCACGCCCTGTACCAGGCGGTGCTGCAGCTCGATTTGCGCCGCATCCCGAGCCCTGCCTTCCAGGAGAGCGTCAGGTGGGCCGACGAAACCTACCATCGGCTGCTTGGGCAAATCGATTATGGTCGCCCGGGCGGCAGGTTGCACCTCTTGGGTCATGCCCACATCGACGTGGCCTGGCTTTGGCCTCTAAAGGAGACAGTGCGCAAGTGCAGCCGCACCTTCTCCACCGCCACCACTCTGATGGATGAATATCCATATTATAAATTCACCTGCAGCCAGGCGCAGCTTTATATATATACCAAGCAATATTACCCCGAGCTCTACGAGCGCATCAAAGAGAAAGTGAAAGCCGGGCAGTGGGAGGTCACCGGCAGCACTTGGGTGGAGATGGACACTAACCTCATTTCGGGAGAATCCCTGGTGCGCCAGTTTTTATATGGAAAAAGATTCTTCCAGCGTGAGTTCGGCATCGAAACCCGGGTCCTCTGGCTGCCCGATGTCTTCGGGTACTCCGCCCAGCTGCCCCAGATCATGAAGCGGGCGGGCGTCGACTATTTTCTCACCAACAAGATGCGCTGGAACGAGACCAACTGGTTCCCCTACGGCGCCTTTCAGTGGGAAGGCATCGACGGCACGAGAGTCCTGGCGCATATTCCTCCCTCCAACAACTATAACGGCTCCGTGGAACCGCGGCAGCTGCATGAGTTCTGGCAGAAATTCAACCCGAAGCATCTGGTGCATGATGTGATTTACTCGTATGGTTTCGGCGACGGCGGCGGCGGCGTGACGAGGGAGATGCTGGAGCGGGCCAAAAGAGCGGCGCACATGCCGGGACTCCCGTCCTGTTTCACCAGCACTTCCCATGACTATTTCGACCAGCTCGCCCCCGTCCTCCCCAAGCTGCCGGTATGGCGGGGAGAACTTTACTTTGAATTGCACCGCGGCACCTACACCACCCAGGCCCGCAACAAACTCTACAATCGCCGCTGCGAAATTCTCTATAGAGAAGCGGAAATGTGGGGCACCTTAAGCACCCTGCTCGCTGGAGATAGCGGTAGCGGCGGGAACGAAGGGGGCGGCGCCGGATCCCCGTCCCCATCCCCGTCCCCATCCCCATCCTCATCTCCAGCCTCATCTCCATCCCCATCCCCGTCTCCAACCCTCTACCCCAAAGAAGTGCTCACCGCCGGTTGGGAAACCATCTTGCTGCATCAATTCCACGACATCATTCCGGGCTCCTCGATCGGCGAAGTGTACAGCGACTCCAAAGTCGCATATGAGCAGATCATCCGGGACGGCGAGAGCGCGGTGCAAAGCTCCCTGCGTTATATAACCGGCCGGGTTAACCCCGGTGGCCTCACTTCTCCAGTAGTAGTGTTCAACTCCAGATCCTGGACGACGGACGACTTGGTGGAAATAGAGCTGCCGCCGGAATTCCGGGATCAGGAGGTCTGCGTGCGGGATGCCGACGGTCAAGTGGTACCTTCCCAGCGGGCTGTTGGGGGAGGACGCCTGATCTTCCTCGCCAGCCAGGTGCCGGCTTTGGGTTATCGCTTCTATGACCTGACGGTAGCCGGCGGGCCGACTGCTGCATCTTCATCTCTCTCCTTCCCATCCGTAGTCTCCCAGCCGTCCGCCTCTCCGTCCGCCTCTCCGTCCGCCTCCTCGTCCATTGCCTCCCCGTCCGTTGCCTCTCCGTCCGCAGAGGTGCTGAGCCGCATCACCATGGATGAGCAGGGCAGAATCAGGGAAGTAGCCACCCCGCGCCACCGCCTCGCATTTGATGAGGAAGGCCGGATAACAGCCGTTTATGACTGCGAGGCGAAGCGTGAGGTAGTGGCCGGAGCGGTGGCCGATGAGTGGCAGTTGTTTGAAGACCGGCCGGCCCGCCATGATGCCTGGGATATTGATCCGCAGTTTAAGGATAAGCTCATCGAGACCGATAAGGTTACGGAGCTTGCCGTGGAGGAAAACGGCTCCCTGCGCACCGTGTTGCGCCGGGTGAAGACCATCGGTTCCTCGTCATTTACCCAGCGGATCATTCTTTATAAGCACACCTCCCGCATCGACTTCCACTGCCGGGGTGAATGGCAGGAGAAGAGAGCTCTCCTGAAAACAGCTTTTCCGGTAGAGGTCAGAGCCGACTACGCCACCTACGAAATCGCCTACGGCACCCTCTCCCGTCCGGTCTTTACCAATACCAGTTGGGAACAGGCTCAATTTGAGGTGTCGGCTCACCGGTGGGCCGACCTCTCCGAAGGCAACTATGGCGTCAGCCTGCTGAATGATTGTAAATACGGCTACGACATCAAAGAGAACCTGATGCGCCTGTCTCTCCTGCGGGCGCCGGTCAATCCCGATCCCCATGCCGATGAAGGCGAGCATGAGTTCACTTATTCTTTATATATGCATCGCGGCGACTGGCGCAGCGGAGGCACGGTGCCGGAAGCATATAGCCTGAACCAGCCATGGCGCGCTGTCCTGCTCTCCGTCCCGGCAACTGATGCCGCCGCCTGTCCTCCCGCGGCAAGCATGGTCTCAAGCAGCGCAGAGCATGCGGTGATCGAGGTGGTGAAGCTGGCCGAGGATGAGCAGAATGCTGTAATTGTCCGCCTATATGAAGCCTATGGCCAGAGAGGGCCGGTGACACTGCACTGGTGCCGGAAGCTCAAGAGGGCTGTGGAATGCGATCTGCTGGAGAGGGAGATAGCGCCGGTGGAATACCGTGAGCAGGACCTCTCCTTCACCATCAAGCCTTACGAAATCCGCACCTTTAAGGTGGAGCTGTGCTGGGATATAGGATGTAAACGGAACTGATAGGTGACAGGCGGGACTGCCACATAGCGAAAAATACAAATTTGTTCCGCACGAGAGGTGGTTTTTATGCGTCGGGTAAGAGTCGCTACTATTTCGATGCCGCGCCGGAACTCCCTTGATTCCGGCTTGGCCACCGCCCTTGGTCTGGTTGATCAGGCCGGTCTTTATCGCCCTGATATCATCGCCTTGCCGGAAGCCTGCATCAACGACCGCCAATCCCCGCAGCCGGTACCAGGCCCCATAACCGAAGCCATGGCCGCCAAGGCCAGGCAATTGGGCAGTTACCTCATTATTCCCCTGATCGAGTTGACGGCGGCGGGACAGTGCTACAACACGGCGGTGCTCCTCGATGCCACCGGTGAGATAGCCGGCTGCTATCGGAAAATGTTCCCCACCGATTATGAAATGGAGGCCGGCATCATTCCCGGCGAGGAAGCTCCGGTATTTACCACCACCTTCGGGAAGATCGGCATCGCCACCTGCTTTGATCTGAATTTTCCCGAGCTGATCTCCGGACTGGCCGAGGGTGGGGCGGAGATAGTATTTTTCGTGTCGGCCTATGAAGGCGGCCGACAACTCCTCTACGCCGCCCTGCAGAACAGTGTGTACATTGTGTCCGCCTTCAGGGGCGGCATCGGTTATTTTGTCGACAAATCAGGGATGCTGCTGCAAAAAGGGCATGGCGGTCGCCAGCCGGTGGTGGTGCGGGAGCTGAATCTGGACCGCTACATACTGCACATCGATTATAACTGGCAGAAAATCGCCGATATCGGCCGGAAATACGGTGCCGCCATTCATGTCGACATTTACGCTCCAGAAGGCATATTCGCCCTGGAGTCGCTCTCCGATCAGGTGAGTGTTCCCGACCTGATGAAAGAGTTTAACCTGGAAACTTTTCAGGAATATCTGGCCCGCTCACGGCAGTTGCGCCGGGCCAAGCTTGCCGGCGCCCATGTGACCTCGGGACCTGTGGCCAAAAGGTAGAAAAGAGATAGCTGAGTAGTAATGGCTGAGTAGTGATAGCTGAAAAGGGATAACCAAGAAGTGATAACCAAAAGCTGCCAAAGCAAAAAGACTGGAGGTATGGGCGTTGGCCGGAGATAAAAACTGGGAAAAGGTCGGGGAAGGGCAAGATATGCGGCGCTGGGGAGCGGTGGGTGACGGGATTGCCGACGACACCGAGGCGCTACAGAGAGCGATAGCGGCCGGAGGGCCCTCCCTTTACCTTCCCCAGGGGAGATATAAAATAACAAGGACCCTGGTGGTTGATCTGGGAGCCGGAAGAGGGGGCGGCGAAGGGCGGTGCCTCATCCGCGGCGCCGGAGCCACATTGGTGCATGAGGGCGAGGGGCCGGCGCTTCATATCGTCGGCCACCATGAAGGCACGGCCAATCCGGAGAGCGTGCAACCCGGCACCAGCAGATACGAGGTGATGCCGATAATCGACGGGCTGGATATTCTCGGCGCCAACGAGCAGGCCGACGGGATCCTCTGCACCGGCACGATCATGCTGACCATCACTCATACGCTGGTTAGAGAATGCCGCTTCGGCATCCACATAGCCAAGCGCAACCGCAATATCATCATCGATACCTGCCACATATATAACAACAAGATCGGCGTTTATCTTGATGATGTCGACCTGCACCAGATCAATATCGTGGGCAGCCACATCAGCTACAACGCCGCCGGCGGGATCAAGGTGGAACGCGGCGGCATCCGCAACATTCAGATCTGCGGCAATGATATCGAGTATAACTATAAAGATGGGGGCAGCGATATCTGGTTCATCGCCGGCAAGCATGCCATCAGGGAAGGGGCCATCAGCGGCAACACCATCCAGGCCCTGCCCGATGGAGCCGGAGATAGCGGGGCCAACATCCGCATCGAGGGATACGCTCCCGCCACCCCCAACAATGTGGGCTTTCTTTCCATATCCGCCAACCATATCGCCAACAACAAAGCGGCCAACATCTACATTGAGCACGGCCGGGGCATAGCCATACAGGGAAACACCCTGCAGGGGGCCGAGCGCAACATTATAATCAAAAATTCGATATCCATCGTCTGCAACAACAATATCCTGGACGATAACCCCGACTACCGGGTGAATAAGCCCAAAGGTAATATCAGCGGCATCTTGCTGGAAGATGTCGACTACGGCACCTTGCAGGGGAATATATTAACCCGTCCCCACGGCGGCTCAAAGGAGCGGGGCGGGGCTATTGAAGCCCGCCGCTGCGCTTTCCTCAACATCAGCGGCTGCACCATCATCGGACCGGCTTACCGGGGTATCTGGCTGGAAGATACCAGGGATTCCATCGTGGCGGGCTGCCTGGTGGCTCCCGGCGAAGGCGTCGAATCCATGCTGGAAGCCATAACCGAAGCCGGTGACTGCCGCGGCAATACTATTGCCACAAACCGGATCCGCCCGGCGGACCCGGTGGATCCGGCGGACCGTGTTTAGCAGGCTACCTAATTATCAACTTGACAAGATATTTAACGCTACATAAGATACCTGTAGGGCATACACCGGGGGAGGTAGTCTTTTGCTTTCTATATTTGATGTCAATGCTGTGGTGGGAACCCGGTCGGCGGTGGCTCCCGGTTCCTTTACCTCCACGCCGCAGCTTTTACAGGCCATGGACCATTATGGTATCGACAGGGCGCTGGTTTATCATGCCTGGGCCCGGGAGTATGATGCCATGGCCGGCAATTATGAGCTGCTGTCCGAGATAGCCGGCTATGATCGCCTGTACGGCTGCTTTGTGATCACCCCGCCCCATCCGGGCGAATTTGGCGACCCGGCTGCCTTGGTGGCGCTGATGCGTGAGCATAATATCAGAGCAGTGCGCATGTTCCCCGCAGAAGGGGACGGCCGCTTTTTGATAGATAAACCATCCTGCGGCAGTCTTTTTTCCGTCCTCGCCGCCCATCGCCTCCCGCTCCTTCTGGACTTCGGCGGCGCTGTGCCGGGAGACGATCCTGTGGATTGGCAAGCTGTTCACTGGGTGTGCGGGCAGTTTCCCCGCATGCCCGTCATTTTGATGCAGTCCGGCAACCGGGTGGGGCGTAAGCTGTATCCATATTTGCAGAGGTTCCCCAATTTGTATATAGACTTGTCAAGTCACTTCGTTCACCGGGGCATAGAGTTCATCTGCCGGCATTATGGCGCCGGCCGAAGAACCCCTGAGCCGGCTGGCCGGTAATTTCACTTAAATTTGGGATAAGGGGTTCCAGTGATGAGAGATGAAATCAGCAACGCCACCCGCACAGGCATTCACAACCGGCGGTTGATACTGTCCATAATACGCGACGAAGGTCCCATCTCCCGCATACAGCTCTCCAAACGCTTGGGCCTGACCAGCGCCGCCACCACCGTGATCGTGCGTGATCTGATGGCCGAAGGCCTGGTGGTGGAGCAGGGCACGGGTGAATCCAAATTGGTCGGGCGCAAACCTATACATCTGATCGTAAACCCCAACCGGCCGCTGGTGGCAGGGGTCAGGGTAAGGAAAGGATATTGCCGGACGGTGGTGGCGAACCTGGCGGGAAATGCCGTGAGCGAGATGTCCCGCCACTTCACGGGCAGGAGACCTGAAGATGTATACCGGGAGATCGAAGACCAGTTGCACCGCCTGACCGGCACCGCCGGCATAGACAGCATCAAGTATATCTGTGTCGCTACCTCCGGCGTCTTCAATATCGACGACGGGATCATCAACTACTCGGCCACTTTCGATTGGCATAATGTGCCTTTTGCTGCCGAATTGAGCGCCCGGCTGGGAATACCGGTGCACCTGGTGCATTTCACCAAT
Source organism: Bacillota bacterium (assembly GCA_012840225.1). Lineage (GTDB taxonomy): Bacteria > Bacillota > Limnochordia > DTU080 > DTU080 > DULU01. Next base: position 64,678 of record DULU01000098.1, on the reverse strand, counting down.
GCCGCCGCCTATGCCTATCTGCGGGCCACGCCGCCTAGCAATAATAATCTGATCTTCATCAACTGGAGCATTGGCATCAGCTCCGCCATGATCGTCAACGGCCAGATATACAGAGGCAGCCAGGGATATGCGGGAGAGTTGGGGCATATGTCGATAGCCCCGCTGGACGGTGTGCCCTGCACCTGCGGCGGGAAGGGCTGCCTGGAAACATATTGCGGCATGGAAGCCGTCATGGCCAAGTTGCACGCCGCCGGCTCCAGCCTCAAGCTTGACTTGCTGGATACGAATCCGGAAAGCTTAAGCGAGGAAGAGACGGCCATATTAACCCCGATAGTCAAACTGATGGGCACAGCCACAGCCAACCTGATAAATCTCTTCAACCCGCACCAGATAATCATCGCCGGAGAAGGGGTCGCTCTGGCCCGGCTTCTCTCCGACACCTTCAATGCCGCGGTGATGGATCAGGTGCTGCCCACCCTCAGGCCGCATGTAAACGTCCAGTTAGGCGAGCAAGACATGGCGGTGCACGGGGCGGCCGCCCTGGCCGGCACCTACCTGATAAACTCGCTCTATAACATCTGAACGGCAGCGGCATTTTGCTTGAAGGCATCGGTATATATCATGTGGAAATAGGAAAAACGGCGGTGTGCCGCCGGGCAGCCGTGCATAATGCATGTGCATATGCATATTTGATTGGTGGGAGATGAATGAATACATGGCAGGCGATATGGTTGGATATGCCGTGGTGGGATTGGGAGTAGGTAAGAATCATGCCAGAGGGGCGGCGAGGGCCAAGCGCTGCCGTCTGGTGGCCGTGTGCGATATTAACAGGGAATTGGCCGATCAGGTAGCTGCGGAGTTGAATACGGAAGCCATCTATGATTTCGATCAGCTGCTGGAGCGGAAAGATGTCGATTGTGTCAGCATCGCCACCCCCAGCGGTATGCATGCCGACATGATCATCAAAGCGGCCCAAGCCGGCAAGCGTGTTGTGCGAGAAACCGCTCGATATTAAGACAGCCAAAATCGATGCCGCCCTGGAGGCTTGTAAGAAGTATGGCGTCAAGCTCGGCGGCATATTCCAGAACCGTCTCAATCCGGCCAGCAAAGCCATAAAAGCGGCCATCGACAACGGCGAAGTCGGCCGGCTCTATCTCGGCAACATTCAGGTGAAATGGTGGCGCAGTCAGGAATATTACGACCGGGGCGGCTGGAGAGGCACCTGGGAGATGGACGGCGGCGGCTCGCTGATGAACCAATCCGTACATACTATCGACCTGTTTCAGTGGTTTATGGGGCCGGTGAAGTCGGTCTACGCCAAAACCGCCATCTATGCGCACAAAATCGAGACGGAAGATGCCGGTCTGGCTTTGGTGACCTTCAAAAACGGCGCCCTCGGCACCATCATCGGCACCACGGCCGCCTATCCCGGGCTGGACACGACGGTGCAGATCCATGGGGAAAACGGCAGCATTTACATGCAGGACGGCAAGATTCGGGTCTGGCGCCTGCGGGGCGAGCGGGAAGCGGAAGTCGAGCGGGAGATGATTGAGCGCTTTTCCGGAAAGGCGGCCGGCAGCGGGGCCAGCTCCGATCCCGAAGCCATCGCCACCACCGGCCATGCCGGCCAGGTGCAGGATATGGTGGACGCCATCCTGGAGGATCGGGATCCGGTCGTCCCCGGGGCTGAAGCCCGCCATGCCGTGCAAATTATAGAAGCCATATATGAATCGGCCAGAACGGGCCGGGAAGTTGAGCTGGACTAGTGTCCCAAAAAGGAAAAGAAAAAAACCGGAACCACCTGCACCTCAACCTGGTTGAAGGCGGGCGGTTCCGGTTATTATATGAGCGCTTTATTGCGCAGCGTAGTGTTCGGCGAGCAAGGCATTTATCACCGGACGGGCGGCATCCAATACCTGTTGTACAGGCTCACCTCTATTCCAGATTTTGTTCAGTTCCCTTTCCAACGTCGTGTTGACCACGGCCGGCACTTCTTTATCGGTGGAAGGAATACCCATCTCAATAGCCTGGAGGAATACCTGCATATTTTGCGGCGGTTTAGCCGGATCCAAAAGGTAAGGAGACAAAGCCGCCCTTTTGTTTATAGGTATCTGACCGGAGAGGGCATAGCGGACTTGTGCTTCATAACCCAGGACAAATTTGATGAATTCCCAAGCCAGCTCTTTGTGTTTGCTCTGGGAGCAGATGGCGATGCCGCCTAAATTGAATACTTCCTGAAACGGCATACCGGGTTTTCTGCCGAAGATCATGGCCGTGTCCCAGTTGACCTCGCTGTCGTTTCTGTAAATTTTAACATGGTCGGAAGTTCTGATGATCATGGCCGTGAGACCTTGGGCAAAGGCCGTGGTATAGTATGGAGCTGCAGTTGTCCATACCCTGTGCACATGAATCAGATCGGAGGCGAATTGAATGGCTTCCTGTGCCGCCCGATCCATGACGAATTGCCTGCCGTCCGGGCTGAAAATAGTGCCTTTATTTTGCCAGACAAAGAATTGCCAGTTGCGAGGGGTACCTTTATACCCATATTTATTAGGCTGATTGTCGCCGTCGGTATCGATGGTCAACTTTTTGGCGGCGAATAGGAAAGTATCCCAGTTCCAGTTATCCTCGGCGTATAAATCGTGAGGCGAACGAAGCCCGGCTGCGCCGAATTCATCAACATTGAAATATAAAGCATTGGGATTGATGTTAATGGGTACGGCATAGAGTCCGTCCCAGGTAGCCGCCGATGTGGTGGCGATAGGAAACAGCTTTTGGAACAGGTCCTCACTCTGTTTGGCATAAGGAGTGAGTTCTTCCAATAATCCCAGCGGCATAAACTGGGCGATCAATGGCGGGGTGGCGATTAAAATATCGGGATACATCCCGGCAGCCATGTTGACGGTTAATTTTTCCACATAGTCGGCAATCGGTTCGAGTATAACTTCCACCTCTGGGTGCAGGCGATTGAACTCATCGACGATAAACTGATCGGGATCGGTGGCCTGATCATAATCAGCTCCGGGCCACTTGACGAAGCGGAGAGTGGTTTTGGCTTCCGCAGCCAGGCCGGTCAGCAATAAGGCGGAAACGACCAGAAATGGTATAAGGCGCATATATTTTCTCCCTGCCATCGATATCAACATCACGACTCCTCCTTTCTATTCGTATTTTCGATGGGCGACTTCTGCAGGTGGGGCCTACATGTATTAGAAACAGTTTCCCGACATACTGTTTTTTTTCTTCTCGCTTGTTGCGGCGGTTCCTGCTCAACATAAGCAAATAATTGCACCGGTCAAAATAAAGCGGCAGCCGGAAGCAAGAGGAAAGTGCCGTTTGGAGTGGAATAAATATGAGGTGGTGGAAACAGTTTCCCTACCGACATCCCGGAATCCGGAATACTGTTGACTAAATCTCTTGGTCAGGATAGCGTCATTGGTTTTAACCACCATCTCCTGACGCAGAGGAGCGATAAGCATTTGAGCAGGCACGACACTACCAACATTAACCAGAGAGACCCGATCACCATGCATCAGGAAATAGTGAGGTACCCAGAGCCGTCTGCAGCCGTCGGTCATGGGCTGGTGGTCAATCCGCCCACTTTCCGCTGGCCCATAGATAAGAAAAGCACTGCTTATATCTTACAATATGGCCGGGATGCCACTTTTGCCGGAGCCGCCACCATCACCATCACCGGCGTGAAGGAAACCTTTTTCCGTCCCCCGGAGCCGTTGCCGGCGGGGCGCTATTTTTGGCGCTATAAGGGCGACTCCGACGACGACTGGTCTCCACCGGCTGCTTTTACCATAGAACCGCACCTCAAATGCTGGTCGCTTCCTCCCTGGCCGGCTATTATGGAAAAAATCCCCACCGGCCGTCCCCGCCTATGGCTTCGCCCGGAGAAGCTCCCGGCCGTGAAGCGCCGGATGCAGGAGGGGCTCAGGCAAAAGGTGCTTGAGGAGTGGCGCGCCGATCTGCAAAAACTGGTCGGCGTCCCCCTGCCGCTCTCCGCCAACAAAGTGAAAAGGCCTACCGCCAACTACTATGAGCGCATCATGCAAAGGTGGGAAGCCATGGCCGACGTGAAGACGACCATGATTCCGGCCGGGGAGATGGCCATAGTGGCCATGTTGACGGGCGATGAAGCGCTCGCCGGGGAAGCGGTGCGACGGGCGATGACCGCCGCCGCCCAGGATCCCGACGGCTTCACCTCCATCTCGGTGAGCGATTTTGCCAATGGAGAGATCGTCAAGAACACAGCCATAATCTACGACCTCCTCCACGACAGGCTGACCGCCCCGGAACGCCGGGCGCTCGAAGACAATATACGCTATCGCCTGGGGCAGATCTACAAACGGTACCGGCCCCAGCTGGAGCAGCAGCTTTGCCAGGCCCACGCCTGGCAGCATATCATGACCGACTTTATGATCGGCTCTCTGGCTTTATATAAAGTTGTGCCCGAAGCCGCCGCATGGCTGGAATGGGGTCTGAAAATGTTTGTGGCCTTTTATCCCTGGTGGGGCGGCGTGGATGGCGGGGCGGCCGAAAATGCCTATTACCTGGAGGATATGGCCTTAATTTACAGCCAGCTCAACGCCATGATGATTGAGGAAGCGTGCGGCATAGACATCCTGCAAAACCCCTGGTTTGAAGCCAATCCTTATTATCTTATCTATGCCCACCCGCCGGGCAGCTGGCGCTCCCAGTTTGGCGACTACCGGGAGCAGGTGCGGCCGGGACGGGAGTTGCTCGTGCCCATGCTCAGGTATGCCGGCAGATTTCACAACCCCTATGCCGCCGCTTATGCTGCCGCCCTTGGCCGGTCACCCGCCGCCGGCAGGAACGGGGACGAAGGTGTGATGCCGGCTCAAGGTGATGCCGAGGCCGAGAGCATGTGGCCGGCGGCGGACGGCGCCTCCCGCCTCCTTTACCTATTGGGAGACATAGAAATAAACTTGGACCACAGGCCTCTCCCCAAATCATCACCGGCAGAGCTCCCGAAGGCCAAGGCCTTTTATGATTGCGGTCAGGTGTTCATGCATTCCAGGCTTGGCGATCCGCAAAACAATATCATGTTTGAGTTTAAAAGCAGCCCCTATGGTTCCTTCGGCCACAACCATGCCGATCAAAACTGTTTCAACCTGATCGCTTTCGATGAGGTCCTCGCCTTGGACACCGGCTATTACATCGGCTACGGGGATACTCACCATTATGGCTGGACGATGACCACCGCCGCCCACAATGGGGTGCTCATCGACGGAGAGGGGCAGCCGATTCGCCGGATGGATGCCTATGGCCGGATTGCCGACTTCTACACCGGCGCCCGTTTTCACTACGCCGTCGGGGCGGCGGAAAAGGCCTACCGGAACTCGCCGGTGACCAGATTCCTGCGCCATGTGCTCTGGCTGGAGCCGGCTACCTACCTCATTTACGACCAGATTGACACCTCCCGGCCGACCACCGTCCAGTGGCTTTTGCATGCTCTGGACAAGATGGAGGTGGATGCTGCCGGACGCCGGGTGGAGGTGCGTCGCCCCGGCGCCCGGATGCAAGTTTGCTTTGCCTATCCTGCCGCCGGAGATTTCAGCCAGACAGACCAGTTTGCCGTCCCGGTCCCGGAAACCCCGGTAAAAGGCACTCCTGCCGACTATCCCAACCAGTGGCATCTTACCGCCTTCTCCCCGGAAAAGACCACCGCCCATCGGTGGCTCACGGCCTTGTTTGTGGAGAAGGCGAGCGGCGGCGCCGGCGATGATGCCGGCACCACCGGGAAGTGGCCCGTTGTGGCCAGGCTCTCCGGTGCCGGTTGGCTGGGGTTGCAGTGGCAAAGGGCCGCCGGCGCCGACGGTATGGGAGAAACAGGTACCGGCGGCCTGAGCCGGAGCACTTCCTGGGCCGCTTTCAGCACCGGCGAGGCGCCTGTCCAAATCAAGCTGGGCGGGGTGACGGCTCTGGCGCGAGCTCTGGCGGTACTGAGCGCACCGGACGGGGCCGGGGAGAACAGCTGCCTGCATATTTTTGCTGTAGAAGCCCTGAACCTGTCTTATAATGGAAGAGAGCTTTTGTCCAATGATGAACCGAAAACTATAGAATTAACCATTTCCCTTGCTACAGGCGAAAAAACAGAAAAGGAGCATGACGGGCGATGACAAATGTATGGCAAGCGCCGCCTTCCCGGCCGCTGTTGCACATTACCCGCTTCCACCCGGAGCTGTGGGTGGTGGAAGGACCGGCCGAGCTGAGCATTGACGACGGCGGAGGACTGGTGGTCGATGCGCTGGCCGGCGGCGCCACTGTTTGGTATAAACCGGACATATTCACCGGGGACATATTGCTGCAGCTCAAACTCATGCCGATCCCGCCTGTGGGAAAAAACAACCTGAACTTTATATTCCACGCCACGGAAGCCGGCGGCGGCGACATCCTCAATAGCTCGGCAAAGCGTGCCGGGCATTATCCTGAGTACCACCAGTTCCCGAATTATATCTTTACCTTCGTGGGTCCCAAGCCCGGCGAAGGCCACACCCGCATGCGCAAAAACCCCGGATTCGAGCTTATGGCAGAGGATATGAATTGCCACGCCGAGTTGGGCAGGGAATATAAAATCGATATTGCCGTGCGGCAGGGGCACATTCAGGCGGCCATCGACGGGGTGTTGATCCATGATGTAACCGACACCGCCCCGCTGGCAGGCGGGCGCATAGCCCTGCGCACCTGGCAGACCAAACTGGTGTGGAAAGAATTATATGTCGGTGCTTTGTAGCGTTTTGTGGCGTTTTGTAGCGTTATGTAGCGTTATGTAGCGTTTGCGCTTTATAGTGATATGGCCATCCTTTGGGTCCAAGAATTCGGCTGTTTGGTAGGTGAGGTAAAAGGTGAACATGCGTCAGATCGCCGCCTTGGCAGGAGTATCTCCGAGTACGGTGTCCCGGGTGATCAACGGTACCAAACCTGTCACACCTGAACTGAGAGATGCGGTTTTAAAGGTGATCGAAGCCAACGGGTATATGCCCAACGCCATTAAAAGGCAGGACCGCACCATTGCCGTGGTCATTCCGCCCACCTTCACTTCGCATGGCTGGTCGGGGGAGATACTGGACGGGATTCTCGATGGTGCCGGAGCCAACACCATCACCCTGATCCGGGAACAGACGGTAAGCGACTCGGTACCCCGTTTTTGGCGCCAGGAGATGCTGCGGGCCGGCTTGAAGGGTGTGCTGATCATCACCACCGGGCAAAGCCGGGCCATCGCTACCTCGCTGCGCCGGGCGGAAGTGCCGTTTGTGCAGTTCGGCAAGGGTGAGCGGACGGATCATTGGGTATGGTGCGACAATATACTGGTTATGGCCAGAGCCCTGGATCTGTTTTTTCACCAGGGACACAGGCGCATCGCTTTTGTGGGTTATAAAGGGCCGCATCCTGATCACCGGGACCGGCTGCGGGCTTATCGCACTTATATGAGCTATCGCGGTCTGGCGCCTCTTGAGCAATTGCTGACCGTGGGTCAACCTTTAACCCATGATCTGGTTTCCTTTTTGGATGGTCCGCAACCGCCGACGGCCTTGTTCGTGGCCGGTACGACCACGGCATTATTTACCCTGGCTTTATTGAGCGAGCGGGGTATGACGGTGCCCGGTGATATAGCTTTTGCCGCAATGGGTCCCCATCCGGTTCTGGAAGCACACCAGCCGCCGTTTCCGCTGGTACAGCGCCGGCTGCGGGAAGGGGCCAAGCTGGCGGTGGAAACCCTGCTCTCGCTGGCCGAGGAAGGGGAAGAAAGCAAGCGCGTTCAGCACACACTGGAAAGCGATCTGGTCTGCGGAGAACAAATTATTACAGAACCTGCTCTCCCGGAAGAGCTGGGAAAGCGCCTGGCAGCACTAGCGTGAGTTTCCGCTTATGAAGAAACTCACGCTAGAGCCGGTTGTGGCAAGCTGGTGCAGCTGAATTTTCCTTGGTTACCTCATCTTCAACTCCTTAACTCCTATACGCCTTAACTCCCGGCATTTGTTCCTCCGGCGTTCGTCCCGGGGATGGGTACAAAATCGCCGGCCGAAATCCATTGCAGAAGAGAAGTGGATTCATCGCCGGTGAAGAGGCTGATGATTGCCACACCTGGGCGCATACCGCTGTCGGGAGGCAAGAACCCGCCGTCGGGCAAGCGGACGATCACTTCCGCCGCTTCGCCTTCGATCTGATCGCTCCCCAGTTCCACGAAGCGTTGCTCATTGCCCGGCACCTCAATTTCTTGCAGGAGCACTCTTTCTTTATCGAAACCGGTGGCTTTGTTCACTTCCACAGTGGCTCTGCCCGCCCTGTTTTCCAGGTTGGTAATATAGACACGCAGCTTCACCAGTTGGGCCGCCGGCAGCCCGGCCACCGGAAAGAAACCGCTGGTCAGATTTAAAGCCATATAGCTCACCTCCACCTTCCTCTATCTTTATAAACGCACAAAATCGCCGGGAGACTTCCATACCAAAGTGACGGTGGCGCCGTCGGCCAGGAAAGTCTGCACCACGCCGGCCGACGGGACAATGGCGGTATCCACAGGACTGATGTTGATCTCGATGGTTTCACCTTCCACTCCTTCGGAGAGCGTGACGTTCCTCACGCCTCCGGCCGGCACTTGCAAGGTTTGGAAAAATATGGGTTCCAGGTTGGTGTTGGACTGGCGATTGACGGTCACCCTGACATTCTCAGGCTGATTGGAAAAACTGCTGAGAAAGATTTCCACCTCGATGGCATTACCTTCACCTGACGGCACCTGAAACAGACCCGTCGACCACACCTGGCGGACCTGCCTGGTAACTTGGGTCTGCTGTGGGCGGGCTCTGACCCGGCTGACCTTACGCCGTCGGACGCGACGATCCCCTCCTTGCAGAGGGTGAGCCGGTATCGCCCAGTTTTGTATGCTGCTCATCTGACCATCCCCTCTATCTTGGATAAGCCTAGGAATCCGGAACTAGTAGCGTTTTATTATACTCGGCGAGGTGGCCGCTTGACACTCGCTCCGGCGAAAGGCAGACCAAGCCGTGGGGGCTGTGGGGAGGCATTACAGGTTGTGATCATTATGGTTTATAATAAAATTCAGGATGAGCAAGACAGCTCAATCCGGCGAAAGGGGAACAAACCACCATGTGCGGCCGCATTGCCAGCAACATCACCGGTGTGGAGCAGATATTGGAACTATATGGACTGCGCCTCCTGCAACTGGATTTCACTCCCCGGTATAATGTGGCTCCGGGTCAGGACGTTCTGGCTGTGATCCAGCCGCCCGCCCAAGAACGCCAAGCAGTCTACCTGCGCTGGGGGTTGTTGCCGCCTTGGGCCAAAGATCCAGCCATCGCTTATAAGCTGATCAACGCCCGGGCGGAGACCGCGGCCGAAAAACCGGCGTTTCGTGATGCCTGGCGCCGGCGCCGCTGTATTATTCCCGTCAGCGGTTTTTACGAATGGCAGCGCTCGCCCGAACGCAAGGCCAAGATACCCTATTATATCCGCCTGCGGGCCGGGCACATTATGAGCCTGGCCGGGCTTTGGGAAGTGCGGCGGGAAGAGGACGACAGCCTTACCTGCACCTGCACCATCCTGACCACCGAGGCCAACAGCTTAGTGGCCCCCATTCACAATCGCATGCCCGTCCTCCTTCCTCCTGGGGCCTTCGATCTTTGGCTCAATCATGACTCATATGATCCCCAGCTGATCAAGTCCCTCATGCAGCCCTATCCGGCTGAGGAGATGGAGGCCTATCGCGTCTCCACCATCGTCAACTCGGCAGCCAACGATGTGCCGGAATGCCTCCTGCCCTGGAACGGCTGAGAGGCGGCAGATCAGGCTATCAGCCTATGATCTATGATCCGTAGCCATCCTATCAGCCCGCCGCCTCACCACTTTACCACCTTGCCACTTTACCACTCCACCACCCTATCACTCCACCACCCTATCACTCCACCAACCCGGCGATGCGGAAAGGCTGTATGGAGTGGGCGGTGAGGGTGGCGCGCTTCCCCCGCCGTTCAAGATGCCCGGCGACTTTCAGGGCCGGTGAAGAGAAGATAGTCCGGCCGTACCTTTGATATACATCCTCAAAGACGGTGACATCCACCAAGCCGTATTCGTCCTCCAGAGAAAAGAAGACGGTCGTCCGGCCGCTTCTCGTGGCCGGGCGGTGCGGCCTGATCACCAGGCCGGCCACCCGTACCGTCACCTGCCGCCCGTCCGCCCTGAGCAGGCGGGACAACTCGGCCGTGGTGCTGAAGCCTTCCTGCATGAGTTGCCGGCGTACGAGCTCCAGCGGGTGGCCGCTGATGGGAAAGCCCAAAGCTTTGATTTCGTAATATATCTTCTCGGGCGGGGTGAAATCGGCCACGGATGCCCGGTTAGCCGGCCGGCTCTTCTCCTGATCCGGCCCCTGCACCAGGCCCGGTTCCTGCACCAGGCCCGGGCCCTGCTCCAGGCCTGGGCTCTGATCCGGGTAGACGACGAGCCAGCCGACAGGGCATGATGCCATTTTCAACGCTTGAGCCGCCTGCCAGAAAACCCGCCGTCGGTTGATGTCGAATCCGTCGAAGGTGCCGGCCAGGATCAGCTGGTGGAGGGCATCTATCGATGGATTGATCCTGCGGCAAAAATCCACCAGGTCGGTGTAGGGTCCATTTTTTTCTCTTTCCTCTACTATACCGGCCGCCAAAGACTCCACCTGGCGCACTTGCCGCAGGGAGGTGCGGATGGCCCGGCCCTCCTGCTGTACGACAAAGCGGTCGCTGCTCAGGTTGATGTCGGGTGGGAGCACGGCGATACCGCGCCTCCTGGCTTCCAGGCACAGGGTGTGCAGCGGGTAATAGCCGAGCGGATAATTATTCATGAGGGCCGCCAGAAAATGGGCGGGGTGGTGGCGGAGAAGATAGGCGGTTCTGTAGGCGGTGACGGCAAAGGCTTCAGCATGCCCCTGGCAGAAGCCGTAACCTGAATAGGCGGCCAGGCTGGCTCCTATGCGGCGGGCTACATCCTCATGGCAACCGTTGGCCACCGCTTTGCTGATGAAAAGATCGATCACCTTCTGCATCTCCGCCTCGGAGCGAGCGCTGCTCATAGCCCTTCTGAGCTTATCCGCCTCGCCGGGGGTGAAGCCGCCGATGGCGACGGCTATCTGCAGTACCTGCTCCTGATAGAGCACCACCCCATAGGTCCTGTCCAGTATGGGCTTAAGCCTGGGGTCGGGGTAGGAGGCCTGCTCCAGACCCTGACGGCGCCTGACGTAAGGAGCGACCATGCCGCCGCGGATCGGTCCGGGGCGGATGAGGGAGATACCGGCCACAATATCCTCCATCCGGTCGATGTTCAGCATGGACTGGAGAGCCCTCTGCGCCGGTGATTCCAGCTGAAAGATGCCGACGGTATCGGCGGCATCGATCATGGCCAAAGTCTCGGGGTCGTTCCTCGGGATGTCGGCGGGCTCGGTCGGCGCCGCCGGTTTGGGTGTTGCCGGTTTGGCTACTGCGGAATCCGGGGAGTTCAGGGAGTCCAGGGTATCCCGCACTGCGCTCAGCGTGCGCAGGGAGAGAAGATCGAGCTTGAGGAGTCCCAGGTATTCGGAGTCGTCTTTATCAAATTGAATGACGGGAATGCCTTTCGCCGCCATCTGCTGGGGACTGACCAGGTGAATGGGGTGACGGCATACCACCACGCCGCCCAGATGAGTGCTGATATGGCGCGGGAAACCCGCCGCCTGAGCGCAGAAGCCGAAAAGGCGTTCATATCGTTCCACCGGCAGCCGGCTGTGGCGCAGTTCGGGAAAGGCCTGCAAGGCGAGGGGAATACGGTCGGCATGCATATGAGGAAAGGTTTTGGCCAGGGTATCGATCTCTTCCTGGGGAAAGCCGAGCGCCTTACCGAAATCCCTGATGGCCGAGCGGGCTTGATAGGTGGAAAAGGTGCAAACTCCGGCCACCCTCTCCCGGCCGAACCTTTTGAAGACGTAATCGATCACTTCATCCCTGCGGGAAGATTCGAAATCGATGTCGATGTCCGGCAGGTCGGCCCGTTCCGGGGAGAGGAAGCGTTCAAATAGCAGATCCCGCTCGATGGGGTCCACTTCGGAGATACCCAGAGCATAAGCGACGGCCGAGTTGGCGGACGAGCCCCGGCCGCAATAGGCAATGCGTCTGGATCTGGCATACTCCACCACATCCGCCACAGTTAGGAAAAGATCCTCCACTTCCAGGCGGAAAATGATGTTCAGCTCGTGCTCAAGGCGGCTTTCGATGTGCGGGGGGATGGTGTGAACGCCATATTTGCGGGCGGCGCCGGCATAAGTTTTGTCTTTCAGTAAAGCGGCGGCCGTGGTGCCCGGAGGAGTGGGAAAGAGGGGAAAAAGATGCCTGTTGGGCAAAATGACGGGGCGGCAGCGGGCGGCGATCTCCGCGCTGGCAGCCAAACAGGCTGGGCTGTGTTCTGAGAAGAGAGCTGCCATTTCTTCCGCCGACTTCAGCCAGTTTTGCCCGTTCAGAGGGCGGTCGGGATGCACGTCGTCCAGGGAGATCTGGGTACGGATGCAAGTGAGCAGATCGTGCAGGGCGAAACGATCGGGCGTAGCATAATGCACATTATTGGTGGCGACGGTGCGGCAGCCGATCTGAGCTGCCAGATCTTCCAGGGCGGCATTGAGCTGCCTGGTGCGGGGCAGGCGCAAGGCTTGCAATTCCAGGTAAAAATTTTCCCGCCCGAAGATCTGCACATAGTCCCTGGCCGCCTGCAGGGCATCCTCACTGTTCCCGCGCAACAGCAGCGAAGGAATCTCCCCCCGACGGCATCCCGAGAGGACGATCAAACCGGCGGCATGTTCGGCGAGATGCGCCGGCAAAAGGAGCGGCTGCCCCCTTTCGTTTTCCAGGTGGGCCAGGGAGAGAAGGCGGCATAGATTGGCATACCCTTCGGGACCGGTGGCAAGGAGGGTGAGATGAAAAGGACCCCGCGCCCGAAAGCCGGCGAAGGTTATTTCACACCCTTGGATAGGCTTTATACCCGCCGCCGTGGCCAGTTGGTAGAAACGGACGGCGGCGCAGACATTATCGTGGTCGGTCAGGGCCAAGGCGCCCATGTCCAGCCGGGCGGCGGCATTGATCAGATCTTCCAGCCTGTCGGCCCCGTCCATAAAGGACCAGGGAGAATGAACATGCAGGTGCACAAAAGGAATCTTCCCCGCAGGCATCCGGTAAATCCTCCCGACGAACAAAACAGATGTTCTGAAAACTTATGTTCGTAGTATAGCGCATAATCCATCCTATGTCAAATGACCTGCCATGATGCCATGGTGCTATGATGCCATGGTGCTATGATGCCATGGTGCTATGATGCCATGATGCCATGGTGCTATGGTGCCATGGTGCGGTGTGCTCTGAGGTCTGCCCTGAGGTTTGCCTCGAGGTATGCTCAAAGGTTAGCTCTGGTCCGCCCTTGGCCAGACTTTGGCTTGCCATCAGAACATCTGTCCATATGTCCATAATCTATCCTATCCTGCGTTTCCCTTGGGTCTCCCCTTGGGTCTGCCAATGGCCGCTGTCTTGAGACCGCCTATGTTCGGTGGGCGGTGTTATCCAGTCGAGAGGCAGCGGAGGGCGGTAAAAAAGTACCCATTGAGTATGCTCAGCTGGGCTTTTATGCCGCAAAAGGGACATGTGACCCAAATTTTACCGCTTCCTCAACCTTCCCCTCGGGTGGCAATTATTGCCAGCAGCGTTGGCGCCAGAGCAAGGTGAGCCAAATCAACAAGGGCGGGGATGGAGAGGCAGGGCAGTGGAGGGCGGTAAAAAAGTACCCATTGAGTATGCTCAGCTGGGCTTTTATGCTGCAAAAGGGACATGTGGCCCAAATTTTACCGCTCTCTCAACCTTCCCCTCGGGTGGCAATTATTGCCAGCAGCGTTGGCGCCAGAGCAAGGTGAGCCAAATCAAAAAAGGGCAGGGATGGAGAGGCAGGGCAGTGGAGGGCGGTAAAAAAGTACCCATTGAGTATGCTCAGCTGGGCTTTTGTACCGCTAAAGGGACATGTGGCCAAAATTTTACCGCTTCCTCAACCTTCCCCTCGGGTGGCAATTATTGCCAGCAACCGTTGGCGCCAGAGCAAGGTGAGCCAAAAATCAACAAGGGTGGGATGGAGGGGTAGGGCAGTGGAGGGCGGTAAAAAAGTACCCATTCCATGTGCTCAGCTGGGCTTTTATGCCGCAAAAGGGACATGTGGCCCAAATTTTACCGCTCTCTCAACCTTCCCCTCGGGTGGCAATTATTGCCAGCAGTCGTTGGCGCCAGAACAAGGTGGAGCCAAATCAACAAAGGTGGGGATGGAGAGGCAGGGCAGTAGAGGGTGGTAAAAAAGTACCCATTGAGTATGCTCAGCTGGGCTTTTATGCCGCAAGAGGGACATGTGGCCCAAATTTTACCGCTCCCTCAACCTTCCCCTCGGGTGGCAATTATTGCCAGCAGCATTGGCACCAACGAGGTTGAACCAAATCAGCAAGGACAAGGGGGAGGGCGGGGATGGTGGCCGTGCAGAAGAGCCGTCCCCAAGATTTTGCCGTATTTTTTCCATCACTATTGCCCCATCACTCGGCCAGCTAAGGAGCGTGGCTCCACAGCCATAATGGCATTGTTACAGCTTATTACCCGGTAGAGGCACTGTTTCAGCTATGGATAATTTCTACCAAAACTGCAGGGTGTCGACCCCTCCTTGCTCTCTTCACCCCTCACCCCTCGCCTCCCTCGTCCCTCATCTTCCTGCCTCCTCCTCTGCCGCCCACGGCTCGCCTTCCATGCCAGCATACGTAATCGCAAAAATAAAGGATCTTGGAAAATAGTGTGGAACAGCAAATTTAATAGTGTGGACGTGTAGCATAGGACAAAGGCATAAGCAGAGGCCCACAGGTGGCCGAAGCAGAGGCCCACAGGTGGTCAAAGACAAACAAATTGATATAGGTAAACAGGTGGGTGGAGACAAACAGGCGGACAAAGATAATCAGGTGAGTAAAAGACAAATAGATGGACAATAGTGAACATATGGCTTGCCGTCAGAGCTCTGTCATTGTTCCGTCCGAGTTCCGTTCGAGTTCCGTCCGAGCTCCGTTCGAGCTCAGGGCAGGGCAGCCCAGCTCGGTTCCCGAATCGGGTGCGGTAGGAGGTAGGTAGAAAAGCAGAAGGGAAGGACAGATTGGAGGAGGTAATGGTGATGGCGCCAACGGCAAAAGGAACATCGGAAGCATCGAGCGGAATGAGAATAAGAATGAGGGTGGTGAATATGACCAAGGTCACGAAGCTGTTGCTTATGGCAATTCTGGTACCGGCAGTTTTGTTCCTCTGCGGCGGCGGAGTGGGGGTGGAGCCGGCCCTTGCAGCCGAAAAGGAACTCTTGACCAACGCCGGTTTCGAGATTCAGACCCCCGGCGCCATACCGCCGGGCTGGCAGCTCTTCGGCTCTTCAGGGGAATTAGGTACACATTTATTTTTCGAGAACTCCCCGGTTTTCGACGGTAACTGGAATTTTACCATTAAAGATCCTTCCACCACCACCGGCTATGGTTTACGCAGCGAGAATTTTCCGGCCTCTGCAGGCCAAATTTATAGAGCTTCAGTCTGGGCGATGGCTGAGGAGAAAGGCCGGGCATACCTATATCTCGACTTTCTGGATGCCAGAAAACAACGCATCAAGCATCAAGCTATCTATACCAACAAATCCGACTGGGAAAAATTGACCATAACCATGGAAGCACCGGAAGGAACGGTGTGGGTTTCCATCATCTTATATTCCATGACCACCATCAGCGGCATTGCCCGTTTCGACAATGCTTCTTTGGTACTGATCAGCGCAGATTCCTGGATGGGTGGTGACGTAAACTTGACGCCTAATGACGAAACACTTGATTACTCCCCAGCAGACGGAGCGGTGGTTACCACCAATCCACCTTCCTTCGTGTGGATACCCATCACCGGTGCCACATCATATATCCTGGAATACTCCACCGATCCGCAGTTCTCGCCGGAAAACACCATCACTGTTCCGGATATCGACATCAGCATCTATACTCCTTCCACGCTCCTGGACGACACCAAGACCTGGTACTGGCGGGTACGGGGTGTAGACGGCCGGGGCAACAAATCACAGGCTACGCAGGTGCGGGCTTTTAACATCGACGCCAATGCCATCCACTTCCCGCTCCCGCCGCTGGAAGAGGTGCGGGCGCAGATTCCCGCATCCCACCCCAGGCTTTTTGTCAGGCCTGAAAACCTGGAGGAATGGCGGAATAAGCCGAACAGCGGCGATCTGCTTTTTCGCCTTCTATGGAACGACCTGAAAACCAAAGCTCTCACCGCTCGCTTTCAGGTTTTGCCCAACGAGCCGCCCCATTGCCGGCCCGGCGGTGTGTGGGATGTAAACCTGTGGCGCCAGTATTCCATAACCACCCAGGCCACCAACACCATGGAGTTATTGGCCTTTGCCTACATGATGACCGGAGATAAAGCTTTCGGCGAGGACGCCCGTCGCTGGATGCTGCACATTGCCTCCTGGGATCCCAGCCCCAACGGTGCCACCAGCGCTGCCGTGAACGATGAGTCGTCCATGCCCATCCTCCTGCAGATGAGCAGGGCCTACACCTGGGCCTATGACGCCCTCACCCCGGAGGACAGGGAGATTATCCGCAATGTCATGCGCATCAGGGGCAACGAAGCCTATCAGATACTGAAACAGCGCAAATTCGAAAGCCGTCCCTACGCCAGCCACGCCGGCCGCTCCCTCGGCTTCCTGGGAGAGGCGGCCATCGCCTTCCTGGGCGAGATACCCGAGGCGGAGGAGTGGTTTGATTACGTCGTCCGCATATTCTACGCCATCTATCCCGCCTGGGGTAAGGATCAGGGCGGCTGGGCGGAAGGCCATTCCTACTGGACCAGCTACATGAACCGGGTATTCTGGTTCGTGGATGCCTTGCGGGAAGCCACCGGCCTGGATCTGTTTCAGAAAGCCTTTTTCCGCAACACCGGCAACTTCAAACTCTACACCCAACCGCCCTATAGCAAAATGGGGCCGTTCGGCGACTTTGCCGATCGCAGTCCCACCTCTTCCGACGGGGCGGTGATGAATCTCCTGGCTGCCGTTTATGATAATCCATATTACAAATGGTATGCCGGCAAGCTGGGTGTTACGGTGGAAATGGGCGTGATGGGTTTTATCCGCACCGTGCTGCATGACGTCCGCAGCGTTTCCACCAAAGCGCCGCTCGACCTCCCGCCCTCGGCCTATTTTGCCGATATCGGCTGGACCGTCTTTCATAAATATATGGGCGGAGACGGGAGAGACGGCATCCAGTTCATGCTCAAGAGCAGCCCCTACGGTTCCTATAGCCATAGCTTCGCCGATCAGAACACCTTTACCCTCGAGGCCTATGGGGAGCCGCTCGCCATCTCTTCCGGCTATCGTCCCTGGTATGGCAGCGAACATCATATGAACTGGACGAAGACTACCCAGGCGCACAACGGCATATTGGTCGACGGCAAAGGTCAGATTGTACAGTCGCTCGCCGCCAAAGGGCAGATCATCGGTTTCCTGAACGGCCAGAGCTTCGATTATACCGCCGGAGACGCCCAAAAGGCCTATGGATCTTCACTGCTGGAGCGTTTCGTGCGCCATGCCGTTTACGTCCGGCCCGATATATTCGTTCTCTACGACGATCTTAAGGCGCCCAAGCCCAGCACCTACAGCTGGTTGCTCCACTCCTACCACCAGATGACCGTTGATGAAGGCGAAGGGAATATGGGGCATATATTCTTCGAAGCGCCCAAAGCTTACCTCGACACTTATCTGTGGGCGGAGAGTCCCTTATCTTACAGCCAAACCGACCAGTTTGCCGTGCCGCTGGATGAGCCGATGAACAAACCGGTCCAATGGCACCTGACGGCCACCACCAAAGAAGCCAAAGAGACCGGCTCCTTCCTGGCGGTACTGGCTCCCGGCAAGAAAGATACGGCCAGTCAGGAAGGTCAGGACGGCCAGGAGCGGGGCGGGCAGCCTAGGCTGCAGGTAGAAAAAGTGGTTGCCGGAGCCGCCGGGGAAGGCGTGCGCCTGCAAATCGCCGCCCCCGAGGAAACCGAAGAAGCCGAAGAAGCCCTGGTCCTCTTCCGCCGGGGTGAGGCCGGTGAAGCCGGTGAAGCCGGTGAAGCCGCCGCCGTGCTGGAGGTTGGCGCAGCCAAGTCCGATGGGGCAGTGGCTGCCTGGAGAGAGCGGAACGACGGCACCTATGGGCTCCTCATCGCCGAAGGTACCTACTGGCAGTCCGGATATGGCTATAGTCTGGAAGCCACGGCAAAAATCAGCGCCGAGCTGACCTTCACCCAGACCTGCATCAGCGGTACCATCCAGCATCCGGCGGTTCCAGGATCAAAGCCATATGAAGTCGCCCTGCAATTGCCGGCCGGAAAGGGAGCGGCAGTCAGGGCGGTGTCGTCCTCACACCAACTGCTGGACTGGAGCATGAAGGGAGACACCTTGATGCTCAACCTGGCTCCCGGCGAGCATAAGTTGACGGTGAGCCTGGATATAAATTGAATATTGTATGTATGCTAGGATGTAATGTAGGCTTAATGCAGGCTGCAAGCTGCCGGCTCTGAACACAAGCCCAAGTCTATGCCCAAGTCTAAGCCCAAGTCTGAGCCTAAGCTCAGGCCCATGCCTGGACCAAGGCTAAAGCTCAAACCTGGGCTCAGTTTCAGGTCGGCAGCCGCAAAGCCGCAGTAAATTAGAAAGACAAAAAATTACCGGAAGGAGGCGAGGAACGGTATGACTATTTATGCTCATTTTCAGACACCGCTGCTCGATGAATGGAACAAGGAGGGTAATATTGGCCAGATACAGCAATGCCAAAGAAGTTCTGCCGGCCCACCTCCTGCGGGAAGTGCAAAAGCATGTAGAGGGGGTCCTGCTCTATATTCCGAGCGCCGATGAGCACCGGCGCCCTTGGGGCAGCCTGACCGGATTGCGCCAGGAGCTGAAAACGCGCAATGAAGCCATAAGGGAGGAATACCGTCGCGGTGCCGGCCTGGAATTTTTAGCAGAGAAATATCACCTGAGCTATGACACGGTGAGAAAGATCATCCGTCCCAGGCAGGGCTGATATGTATTAAAGTGTTTTCGACCTTGGCGCCTGATCGGTTGTTTGATACTTTATAGACGACGGCGCTACGCCGATCCTCGATGCAGAGGGGGTGGTAAGCGTTGAAAAACGTGAGCCGGAGGTGCCCGGCGATCTAGCCGGGCACGGACGGCAACATTGGTGAGGGCAGGCCGACAGGCCTGCTCTTGCCGTCTATCTTATTCCTGCTTAAGGCCAAGTGTCCCGTGGTGGCCAACTATCTCGGGGTGGCGCCCGCCGGGCACGCAAGTGTTAACCCGCTAGCCGCGCCGCTCCTGAAGTAGGTCGCATACATCATATGGATCAGAATTTGCTCCCTTCCAGGAATGCATGGCCTAACTCGATGTCACCGCTCTCCTCGTCCCCACCGGCCAGAGTGAAGCGGATATACTTCATGAGCTGCTGATCACCTGGACCTGGCAATGTGCCGTGTAAAAGGAGCCGCCACAGCCCTGCGCTGTTTTGCTGGAGCACCGTTATCGCATATGGCAGCTCCGTCCACACCTCTCCGTCGGCCGAGGCAGCTATGCCGATCCGTTCCCTAATAAACCCGGCATTGCTTTTCCGGGCATAAAGAGTGAAGCTATAGCGCAGCAGATTGGCCAGAGTCCAGATCAAATACTCCGGCGAGCCTGCCGAAAGCCGCAGACGATCGGTGTAGCCGAAATATAGATCGGGATTCTCCGAGGCTCATTATTTATTTATGATTTTCCCGCTTTCGCTCGTTCTTTGTGAAATGATGGAGGAACAAGTAAACAGGTGGAGGAAAAAACCACTACTTGTTCCAGAAAAAGGCTTCAGTGGAAGCTTGGGTTTCCAAATTACTACTAGCAGCGTGAGGAGGATTACGTTTGAAGCTGAAACGATACATCATGCAAGCGCATTTGCACGGCTCTTTCAGTGAAGGCCCTGCCAGTTATGCCGCCCAGGATGCGGCGGCGGCGAGCGCCGGCTGTCATGTGGATCTGCTCTGGTGGCATGATCACGACTGGCGTGTCTATAATTATGCCAAAGTGACCTCTTTCGGTTTCGATGAGCTTGTGGAGTATTTACAGATACCAAATCGCCACCGGGATGAGATGCCGGGTACGGCGGCTCCAGCCCAAATCCCAGGTCCTGACCTGACTCCCATCGCCATGACCTGGGAGCCGGTGCAAGCCTCTCCGGGCGCCAGGTATGAAATATCCCGGCAAGTAGTGCATAGCGGCAGCGGCTCGCTCCTCCTTGAGCTTGCTCCGCTGGCCGCCTCTGCCGGTCCTGCCTCCGCCGCTGCTCCCGCCGCTGCCTCCGCCCCCGCCCCCGCCGCCCCCGCCGTCGCCGCCCCCGCCGTCGCCGGCGATACCGGACCCCGCCGGTGCGTATTGCAGTTCAAGGTGGACGTATATCACGCCCGGATGCCGCTCTGTTCCCGACCGCGGGTGGGCATAGCCGTATATCCCGACCGGGGGGTGGGGGAGGGAGGCACCGCCTTCATCCGCCTGCAGCTCAGCCAGCAACCCCCGGATTTTGCCCACACGGAATTGCTTTATATTCTGGGTGAGTCGGGCGCGCCCAGGATCGAAGGTCGGCAGGCCGTCATCCCTTGCCCCTGTCGGCCCGGAGAGTGGAATGAGTTGTGGTTCGATCCGGCGGCGGATGTGGAAAGACTGGGACTGGCAGGCGGCCTGGACAACTCTTTATACAACATATATATCGGCATCACCGATGACGACAGAGGAGCCGGGACGGTAGCTTACTTTGACACCCTGCGGCTGGAGCCGGCCAAGAGAGGTGGTGCTTTGCTTGATGAGCTCCGCCAACTCACCCGCAGTCTGACCCTGCGCCACGCCCACCACACAGGCATTGAGGTTTCCTATTACGGCCACCACATCAACGCCTTCGGCGCCAATGTACCCATTCCTGATTACGACGCCATCACGAGCCCGCTTTCCTCCGAAGACATTGTTGCTCATATACATCGCTGGGGTGGGCTGGCCTGCTATAACCACCCGCCGACGGGAGGAAATCGGGCAGCTTTCCTCGCCGCTCTCATCGAAAGCCGGGTATATGGAGCCGACCTGATGGAAGTGGCTCATGGCCAGGGCGGCTTGCCGGAGCGGCTGCACCTGTGGGACCGCCTGGGCGCAAATGGGGTGGTGATCACCGGCATCGCCGCCAACGACACTCACAGTGCCCAACAAGGATGGCAGTCCTTTACCGTCACCGGGCGGCAAGCCCCCTGGGTAACCCACCTTTGGGCGGAATCATTGGCCGAAGAAGATATGCTCACTGCCATGCGCCTGGGGCATGTATATATTGCCGACCCGCATCTGTTCGCCGGCACCTTGGATATCACCGGTCCTGAGGAGGGAATGCCTTTCCGCATGGGCGATGTGGTGGTGGTCTTGGCCGGTCAAGAAGAGGGCCACCATACCGCTTCTTATCCTTATCAATATCCACCGCTCACCGCCCGCCTCACCGGTGTGCAGCCCGGCGATCTGGTCGCCTGGATCTGCGACGGCCACCTCGTCGGCGCCAGTCAGGTGGAGAAGACGGCCGCACCGGACTCTCAATCTGACTCCGACTCTCCCTCTCAGGCCCAGGGCGAGGGCGCCTGGCAATGCACCTGGCAGCCTCCGGCCGGGCTCTCCGGCTGGCATGCCGTGAGGATACAGCTACATCGGCCTTCCTTGGTTACCACCCCCTTCGGTGGGTTGATTGCTGTCAGCAATCCGGTGTATTTTACCAATAGGCCGCCTGAGACGACCAACGGCCACCGGCTGATATATATGAAAATATGAATATGAAAAAGTAAAAGTGACCCGACAAATAACAAGACAGGTGATCAGAGCATCTTGAAAGCTACTTTGGATTGCATACCATGTTGTTTACGGCAAGCAGTCGACACCGCCAGGTTGATCTCTTCCCGCCCGGAAGATCAGGAGAAAATCATCCGGGCTGTGCTGCAATGGCTGGCCGGCCTGGAGATGGCCGGCCTGGATCTGCCTGTACCGCCCAAGCTGACCCAGCATCTGCACCGCCTGATCCGTGAGGTGGGCGGCATGGCGGATCCCTATCAGGCGATGAAGGAATATGAGAATGAAGTGGCCCTCCAACTGTTGCCGGAGTTGAGGGCGCAAATCAGCACTGCGGCCGATCCGCTGCTCATGGCCCTGCGCCTGGCCATTGCCGGCAATGTCATCGATGCCGGTGTATTTGGCCATATCGATGCCGCTCAGGTGCAGCAGGCCGTCCGTCAGGCCCTGACGGAACCGTTCGTTGGCGATGTAGAGGATTTCCGCCGGGCCGTCTCCGAGGCCCACCATATCCTCTACCTGGCGGACAATGCCGGCGAGATAGTCCTTGACCGCCTGCTCATCGAGCAGTTGTCCTTGTCCTCGCCGACCCAGCCAACCCGGGTGACCGTGGCTGTGCGCGGCCGGCCGATCATCAATGATGCCACCATAGCCGATGCCGTGGCCGCCGGCATCGATCAGGTAGCTGAGGTGATAGACAATGGCTCCGATGCTCCGGGCACCTTGTTGGCGGATTGCTCCGCCACCTTCCGGGCCGTGTTTGAGGCTGCCGATCTGGTGATCGCCAAGGGGCAGGGGAATTTCGAATCGCTCAGCGATGAGCCGGGGAACATCCTCTTCCTGCTCAAAGCCAAGTGCCCCGTGGTGGCTAACTATCTCGGGGTAGCGCCGGGCACGCAGGTGTTAACCCGCTAACCCGCTCGCTGCGCCACCCACACCACCATCCTGGCTCTTAGCTCCGGCTTCCGGCTGTAGGAGAGCAAGAGCTGCGGGCAGGGAAGGCGGGAGAGGCAAGGGGAGGGGAGGGGAGGGAAGGGGGGCAGGCGAGTCTGGGAAAGCCGAGGAAACCAAGGGGGCGCCGTCAGCGCCCCCCTCTTCTCAGAACTTGATCCCTTCCAGGAATACATGACCTAATTCTATCTCGCCCCCATCTCCATCTCCCTCCGGGCCGCTCGGGTCGCCGGTGAGAGTGAAGCGAAGAAATCTCATGGACAGCTGCTCGCTCGGCAACATACCGTACACCTGAAGCCGCCACAGCCCGGCGCTGTTTTGTTCGAGCGCCGCCACCTCATATGGCAGCTCCGTCCAGGCCTCTCCGTCGGCGGAGGCAGCTATGCCGATCCGTTCCCCGATCCACCCGGCATCGCTATTCCGGGCATATAGGGTGAAGCTATAGCGCTGCAGATTGGCCAGAGTCCAGACCAGATACTCCGGCGAGCCCATCGGGTCGGAGCCGGTCGGGGTGGAGCCCGCCTGGGTTTTGCCCGCCGCGGTGGAGCCTCCCGGAAGCCGCAGGCGATCGGTGTCGCCGAAATAAAGATCAGGATTCTCCGAGGCAAACTCCCAACCGGTGGAGCGCTCGGTCACGAGCAGGCGATCCCGGGGGCCGAACCATGAGTTTGGGGTGGGGGGCAACAGCTCATCCTCAAGCTGTTCCCAGTTATCGATCAACAGGCGCTGGCTGGTGGTGCTGGTGATACCGTATTTGGTGGTAATATTTACCACCAGATCATACAGGCCGTCTACCAGCTCTTTGGTGTCGAGCGCGATTTTGTCTATCAAAGCAGTGCCGGCATGGAGCTCGTATGTTTTGCCCTTCTCCGCATCGATCACCGGCACCAGGGCGACAGTGACGGCTTGCATATCATCAGGGCTTATATAGCTGGAAAAAGAGAGCGGCAGGAGCCCCCGCACCACATTTCTCACCGAAAGGGCGGGGCTGATCTGCACATGCTCCACAAAGATATCGATCTGCTCGTCATAATTCTTCCCGTCGGCGTCACGCAACGTCACCCCCAACTGGTGCTTGCCGACAGTCATCTTCGCCGGCTCCAGCATCAGGTCGGCCGGTATCTCTTCCCCGGCATATATAACGCCCCCGTCCAAGGTCACCTCCACGCTCGCCAAAGCGAAAGCGGGTGTTTTGATACGGATGGGAAATTGGGCCTGACTGATGGTGTCGCCCTGGCGGGGAGCGGCGAAGCGGCGCTGGCTCTCGATGAAATTCGGCCAAAAGGCCATGGCTTCTTCGGCCGAGTGCACCACCGGGGTGGTGACCACCGCATCGGTGATGTCGATGGGGCTGCTCCAACCCCGGCTCAGGGCACCGTAGGACGGATAGGATACATAATAAACACTGTTTTCCACATTCCGGCCCTTGACGATGTTATCGGAGAAGAAAACCCGTGTGCCGTCGATGCCCAGATTCTCCAGCATGAAGGTCCGCTTTTCCTCCACCGTGCCGGTGATCAGCAGCCGGGCATCCTGCGGGCTCAGGAGATGATG
This sequence comes from Bacillota bacterium, assembly GCA_012840225.1. Classification (GTDB taxonomy): domain Bacteria; phylum Bacillota; class Limnochordia; order DTU080; family DTU080; genus DULU01. The sequence goes on along the minus strand of DULU01000098.1, from coordinate 40,207 downwards.
CCGTCCGGGCGGGTCGAAGCCGCTATGCAGGAAGTTGAAGACCTGACGGGTGCCGGCGGAGTTGTCGTCGGGATAGATGAAGGTGTTGCCGGCAATCAGCATGTGAGTGCCGAAGTATTCATAATTGGGGTTAGGACCAGGTTTGGCCGGATCGTCGTCGTTGAAAAGCGGCACGGATATAAAAGGCCTATTGCCTTTGTATGTGCCGGTGGAGATGAATGTCGACCCATATACCACGCCGTAGTCGGTGTTGTCCCGGAAGCGGACATAATCACCGGAGCTGTCTTCAAAATGGCAGTTGATGATGTAAATATGCTGCGGGTCGTAGGCATTGTAGATCATATGGGCATGCGAATCCAACCCGACCCGCCGGAAATAGCAATCCTTCCAGATGATGAAGGAAGAGTCGGCGTTCGCCGTGCCCGAGGCGCCGTAGTAGGTGTTTATCATATCGGTGAAAGAACAGTTCTCAATCAGGACGTTTTTGCCGAGGAATCTGGTGGCGTAGCCCATATGCTGCTGACCGGTGAAGTGGATGTAACGGAACACGGCATTGGTGCCGTTGAAGACCAGGAGCCCTGTGGATAAATCCTCCCTGATGGGCTCGGTGGGATCGGTGGTAAAGACGGTGCCTTCAGGATGGAGACCCTGGACGACCAGCTGGTGCTCCGGATGACCGATATTGGTGAGCTGCAGCGTTTCCCGGCTCTTGCCGTCTTTGGGGAGCTTGCTGAATATGTATTGACCGGGAGCGAGATAAACTGTTACCGGACTCTCTTCCAGGCCCTTGCGCACCTTCGCCCACAGGGCGGCATCACGGAAATAGGCGGCGTTGTCGAGGTCGGAGCCGTCGCCCGTGCCCCTGGCTTCAGGAGCGGCATAGAAGATGCGCACGGCTTGGGCCTCCGTTTCAGTTTCTCCCACGATCTCGGCTGCCCACACAGCCTCCGGCCCCAGCACCCCCGGCAGTAAGCCGGCGGCGCCGAACAATGACAAGACGGCAAAAATATAAATCAGCTTGCCTGGCAAAGAAACCCCTTCTTTCCATCGCCTGGAATATAGTCATATGTATATAATTACACATACAATATACCCGATGGGAAGGGCTTCGGCAATGATTAGCTTAATTTAGCAACCGCCTGGGGGATCGCCGAAATCGGGCACCTGGAGGGTTTCGCCGTCCCGCAAGGCGGACTTGTGCGCCATCACGCCCATCACCGTATAGCGGGCCGCCTCCCAGGCATTGATGGCCGGGAGCCTTTCTTCAGCTACGGCGCTCACAAACTCATGTACCAGGTAGGGATGGGAGCCGCCATGACCTGAAGGGGTGAAATCGGTGGGGTTTGTGGCCTCCGGATGATGTATTTGATGAAAAGCCAGAGCCACCTCCGGCGGCAGGGGATCACGCATCGCCTTCTCATCCAGCGACTCCACGACCAGCGGCCGGGCCGGCGAGGTGTCGGTGCGGAAATTCTCTTTCCAGCGGTTCTCGGAGAAGGTGCCGCGGGTGCCGACAATGCGGAAGGTTTCGTTCTCCTGGCCGATGGAGCCGGCCATCTCCCTCATTTCGCAGATGCGCACCGTGGCGCCGTTGCTCATCAGGAACAAAGCCACTTCGTTGCTATAGGCATAATCGGCAAAATAGGGATCGCCACTCCGGTTGGCGTAACCATAGGCCGTCACTTTGACCGCATGAGCCCGCATGACGCAAACCGGGCCGGAGGTGGAGTGGGTCGGGTAATGCATCGGTCCGTTTTTGATGCCGGTGGCGCTGTATTTCTTTTTCTGCTCCAGCCATTCTTTTCCCGCCCCGGAAGAAATGCGGGCCTGCTCCACCATTCTTAAATTGGACCTGGCATCCACATCGTGACAGTATTCGCCCTCGGCATATACAAAGCGGCCGAAAGCGCCTTCTCTAGCCTTGCGTCGGCAGAACATGGCCTGGGGCCGATAATAGGTCGTCTCGCCGAGCATATATAGGCAACCCGTGCTCCGGCAGGTGTCGATGATCCGCCCGCACCAGTCGAGGATTTCATCACCATCCGGCACACTGATGACCGGGACGGCGCTATAGACATGCTTTCCGGCTTTCATGGCCTCCACAGCCTGCAGCGCATGCAGCCACGGCTGCGTGAAGATGGCCACGGCATCGACATCGGATTTGAGCAGATCCGCCAGATTATCGTACATATCACGGCTCTCCAGCTTCCGCTCCCATCCCGGGCGACCGGCCACCTGAATCATACGCTCCGGTTCACGATCACAAAGAGCCACCCGGTCCACCAGCGGATGGCTGCGGAAGAGATCGGCAAACGTTTTTCCGAATTGGCCCAGACCGACCAAACCGATACTAATACCCATCATGACCCTCTTTTCCGGCAGCAGTTCCGATCGAAATCAAAAGAGAACATTTATGCTCATAGCGACATAATAGGTGCAATTTGTAAGGATGTCAAGTATTAGGCAGAGTAGAAAAAGGCAAATGTGACACATGGGAATTATTATTTCGGGGTTATTATTTAGAGATGCAAAGCAGGAAATATCAACTAGATGTAGTAAAAAAACAACAATATGAGGGAACCGCAGTTAATCGCCTATGGGCTGGGAGCAGAGGAGCAAGTTAGCATACAGAGCGATTCACAAAACAAAAAGGAGGTAACTATGTGAAGTACATGAAGAAGGCGGCTATCCTGATGTTGGTCGTCATGATGACGATGGCGATCACGATCACCTCAAGCGCGGAGAAAGTGAAGCTGGTATGGACCACCTGTTGTGCTCAGACTGATAGGCATGCGCTCTTTAAGGACATTGCCGAACAGTATATGGCCAAGAACCCCAATGTGGAAGTTGAATGGATGTACCCGGCCGGCAACTATACCGACAACATGAAGACCTATTACGCTGCCGGAGCGGCTCCCGACGTGATCTGGATTGGCGGCGACATCTGGGTATTTGCCAATTTGTTCCTGCCCCTCGATGAACTGGTGGCCAAAGACGCCGGTGCCAAGGCGATCAATCCGGCCATCCTGCGGTTGTCCCAATTCGAAGGTAAGCAGATCGGCCTTCCCTATGGCGCCAACTCACATACCATGATGTATAACAAAGATCACTTCGGCGAGGCCGGTTTGGCATATCCCCATGTCAACTGGACATTTGACGACCTCCAGCGCATGGCCAAAGTGTTGACCCGGGATACCAACGGCGACGGTCAGCCTGATCGTTGGGGCGTGCACCTGTATGCCGTCACCCAGTGGGGCTTGACCGCCGGCGGCGACTTCTATACCCCCGACGGCCGGAAAGCCCAGTTTGCCAACCCGGTCACTATTGATATGCTGCAGTTTGCCGCCGATGCGGTGAGCGGCAAGCTCGGCATATCACCGGTGCCGGAAGATGCCCAGGCAGGTTTGAAAGGCCTCGTCTCCATCCGCAACCTCGGTATCTTCGACGTGCCGGCTTATCGCCAAGCCCCGTTCGACTGGGATGTGATCAAGTTCCCGGCCTGGGTGCACAACAACCAGAGATATGAAAACACCTTCGTATCGCTGGAAAACTGGGCCATCTTCAACACCACCAAGCATCCCAAAGAAGCCATGGACTTTGTGAGCTTCCTCCTCAGCAGGGAAGTGATGCAGCAGATCACCACGGCCGGCATCGTGATTCCCACGCAGAGCATCATGACCCCGAGCTTTGTCCAGTCCTCACCGCCGGCCAACCTGAAGGCGTTTATCGAGGTGTTGGACCATGGTCATCGTATCTCCAACACGCACCCCTATGGACGTGACATCACCACCTGGATGAACTCCCAGACTACTTGGAGAAACATCTGGAACGGCACGGTCCCGACCCGCATCGCCCTCCCCGAGCTGCAGGAACAGATCAACATCATGCTGGATGAGTATTGGGCCTCGGTCGGCGCCAATTGAGTCAGATCCAGTTGAAGCTTAAGTTGCGTTAAGTTGAGCAAAAAGCCACCCGGAACCGGAAGCCAAGTCCGCCGGGTGGCTTTGCTTACACAACTCGGCTTGGCCCTGGTTGGACCCCGGCAGGCCCCGGCAGGCCCCGGCAGGCCTCGGCCGGTCGCCGGCCTGAAGGTGCTTCTGCCCAATAAACCGCACGATGCCGGTCATGATCCGGCTCGCTATATGTGGTGAGAAAAGCCGACTTCCCCGTGGCAGAACCAATGCAGTGGAAGTCCTACGACCCGGTGGAGCCGGTGGCTGAAATTCAGGTAACATTGCAGGATTATCTGGACTGCGGTGGTAAAGTAAAGTTTAGGGAATAACTGCCAGTTCCATGCATCAAAAAAGGGGTGTTTCACATGCGAAGGCAACCGGCGTTTTTGTTTTCCCTGCTGGTGGCGGTCATAATAATCGCTTTCAATATATGTATTATCGGCAGCAACGACATTGGAGAGGCGGCGGTTTCAAATATGAATAATACTCCTAATAAAGGAGTGCTCTGGCAGGTGCCCGGGTGGCTCGTACCCGACTGGTCTTTGTCTCACCCGCGGGTCTTATACATGGTGGACGACTTGCAATCGGCACTCGCTTTGCTGAAAGATCCCGATCATCCCTGGGCCAAGGCGGTATATGAAAAGACGCTCCAACAGGCCAAATCCTTCACCATAACGGATGAACAGATCCGCACCCTGATGCCGAAGCCCTATTCCCTCTTTATGTACACCGACACCATGCGGCCTTGCCCCGACGGCTCGCCGATGGTGTGGGCCGGGCTGGAAAAACCAGGCCAGGTCTATTGCGGTGGCCGGCTCCTGCCGGACGCCGAGCATCCGGACGACGGCCGGGGCTGGACGGATGCCCAGGGCCAGACCCATTACTTCGTGGCCAGGTGGAACGGGGCCTTTGTGGAGCAGCTCTCCAATGCCCTGGAGCCCCTGGCTCTGGCCTATGCTTTGAGCGGGGAGGAGAGCTTCGCCCATAAGGCGGCCGTCATCCTTGATGCTTTGGCCACCATATATCCCACCACCATAGAAGGACCGATGGATTATCCCGGGCTGCGGCCGGGATATGAAGGCGGGCGGCTCGAGCGGCCCTATTACCAGGTGGCCAGGGTGTTGCTCAAGTACGTCAACGCCGCCGATCTCATCTGGAACAGCGCCGAAATGGACCAGCGCTCGGCCACCAATCCGGAGCTGACGGTGCGGGAGAATATAGTCTATAATCTCCTCCTCAACGGCGCCGATTATTGCTACCGGGAAGCCCACAAGAAAGGCTATGTGGATCAGCTGCACAACGGCACCGCCGATTACAATAAAGCCGTCTTGGCGGTGGGGTCGCTATTGGGCATCGAGGAATACGTGGACTGGGGAGTGGACGGCCCGACCTCCCTATATGCCATGCTGGCCAACAACATCGACCGGGACGGTCTTTATTATGAGACCACCAAAGGGTATACCGATTATGTGCGCGGGCTCTATCTGGAAATCGCCGAGATGCTCTATAAGCTCAGGACGCCGAAATATCCCCAAGGGGTCAACTTCTTCGACAACCAGCGCTTCGCCGCCCTTTATGTCGATTCCAGGGAGCGGATGTATGTCGCCGGGCGTAGCCCCTCCTATGGCGATACGGCCGTCGACAACCTGGTGGGCTCGGAGCCGCAGATCACCACGGCGGCCGCCGAGCAGATCCTGCGCTTTGCGGTGAGAGCAAGCGACCCGCAAAAGAGAGAGGAGTATTGGCAGGTGATTGCCGGCGCCACGCACGGCATCCCGCTCCTTATCATGACCAATACCTGGTCGCTCTTTAATATCGACTATATACCCAAAGTCGATACCCGCAAGACCTACACCACCCGCCCGTCCGAGGTGCTAGGCGGCAAGGGGATCATCCTCCTCAGGTCGGGCCAGGACCGGGGCGCCATGGTGCGCTATGGGGCGACTCTCAATCACGGGCAATATGACGAGTTGGGCCTGCTCTATTACGTCAACGGGCGGGAGATGTCTCACGATCCGGGCTATGAGATGGCGCATTACCGGGTGGGGTGGACCCATCAGACCGTAGCCCACAACACCACGGTAGTGAATGAAAAGAGCCAGGTGGGGCCGGATTCTCCCGGCGGCTCGCTGAACTTCCTCGCCAAAGGCCAAGGTTTCAGCGCTGCGGAAGCGGCCGATCCCGGCGCCTACAGCCACGAGGGCGTCTCAGTCTACCAGCGGCTGGTGGGCCTGGTGGATACTTCAGCCGAGCGGTCTTATATGATCGATATCTTCCGGGTGCAAGGCGGCGAGGTGCGGGACTATTCTTTCCACTCCCGCGGCAGGATGACGATGACCGGCCTTGAGCTCGGTCCCGAGGAGCCGGGTTCGGTGGCCAGTCCTAAGTATACCTGGCACAATCAGATCGGCGTGGACGGCAAAGTGAAAGCCTATGCCACGGAGTCTTTCTATTTCGTACCGCCGCCGGGCAACGGTTACGGTTTCCTGGGCTTTCCGCAAAGAGCCCAGGTCACCGGCGGCGAGCCGTGGACGGCGAGCTGGGAGGTTTCCGGCACGCAGGTCCACCTGCATATGCTCCCCACCGAGCAGCCACGGGAAGTGATCACCGCTTATGCTCCCGCCCCCATGGGCGAAAGCAAATACCTGCTGGTGCGGGAACGGGGTAAGGAGCCCAGCCAGTTTGTCTCGGTAATCGATCTGACCGGCAAGGATAAGCAGATCCGGTCGGTGGCATCCCTGCCTGTGGCTCTGGCGGAAGCCCCGGTCATGGCCGCTGCCGCCGCTCCGGCCTCCTCCGGCGGAGCCAAGCCGGCAGCGGCGGCGGTCCAGGCTGCGACGGCGTTTGCCCCGGCGGCCTTTGCCGTCAACCTGGCTTCCTCCTCGCTACCTTCCTCCTCGCTCCGGGACATCTTTCTCGCCAACATATCGGGGAAGAACATACAGGCGGTGGGCACGGGAGTGGCCTCCGATGCTGAGTTGGCCATGGTCCGTCAGGACGGCTCGGAAACCGTCGCTTTCCATGTGGTGAAAGGTACCTATCTCCGCACTCCGGATCTGGAGATCACCGGCTTCCCGGCCTGGTATGAAGGCCGGGTGGTAGCGGTCGATTATGAGGAAGGCAGCGTCCTCATCTCTACGGCTGTCTCCGGTTCCGGTTCCGCTTCCGGTTCAGGTGTGGTGCCGGATGTGGTGCCGCTGCCGCTCGGGCGGAAGGAGCAGGGAGGACTGGAAGGAGAGGTGGCCTTATTCTCGGCCGAGGAATATTCCCACAACTCTCCCTACACCATCGAGCGGGTGGAAAAGGAAGGCGACTACTACCGCCTCTATTTCAGCCCCGGCATATTTGAGCTCGCCAGGGGTCGGGTGGTAGGCCGGCCGCAAGGAAAGACGCTTCCCAATGAGACTAACCTGCCCTACTCCCGCAATGTGCGCCGGGAGGGGAGCAACGCCTATTTCAACGGCAAGCTGGTCACGAACGACAAAGGTAAGGAGACCATCATCGAAACTGTTCTGGCAGATAATGCCGCCCTGCAGGTGACGCACACCAGCGGCTTTGCCGACGGCGACAAGCTGGTCATCTATGATATCAAAGTGGGAGATACAGTAACCATTCCCGTCTCGGTGCATTTTACCAAAGTCGCCGGCTCCATGTATGAGCTCAAGAGCCCCGGACCGGTGTGGATGAGAATCCCGGAGCGCTTCGGCGAATATGTATATGTGGAAAACGGCAGCCAAGGCTCTGGCGGCGGTCAAGGCTCTGGCGGCGGCCAAGGGGCAACCGGCAGCGAAGGTGCAAACAGCAGCTCATTCGGGCCGGCCCGCTGGGAATGGCGCGATGGCGCCAAGTGGTATGAGATCGAGCCGGGACGGGTATTGCTGGGACGGACCGGCGAAATCCTGGGTGAGAACCTCATCGAGGTGCAGGGGAAAGGTGATGTCACTCCCACCCTGGCAGTGCGCCTGGTTGAGCTGGGAGGGGAGACGCCCATCTCCGGCGCCCAAGTCTCTGCCTCGCTCCGCAATACCGAACTGCGCTTCACCGAGGTGGAGAGCGGGCTCTATCAGGCCCGGGTGCCTGCCGGAACCCTGGTCGGCACCTATGATTTGGAGCTGAAGGCGGAGAAATATGACTATAATATCCTGCCCTTCCGCATGCAACTGGTTTCCCGGGTGGATTGGGATATCTCCGTACCTGCCAATCTGCGCGTGCCCTTCGGCAAACCTTTGAGCATAACGGCGACGGTCAAAGCCAAAACCCCGGCCGGGACGGAGGAGCCGGTGAACGGTCTCACCGTGATGCTGATCTCCCCCGCCGGTGAAACATATAACTTCGCTCAGGTCGGCGCCGGCACATATACCCTGCAGTTGGATAAGGCTGCCAAAACGGATTCCTACACCCTCAGGGCGGCTTGGCCGGACGGCTTTGCCCGGGAAACCAAGGTGAATGTGTTCGTGGAGGGAGCCACCATCATCCCGCTGCAATCTGAGGTGAAAACCGAACTGGGCAGCACGGTGACTATTGAAGTCCAGTTCATCTCGGCAGACGGTACCATCCTGAAAGGGGAGGATATCCCCAAGGCGGAAGCCTTTATGGGCTTTTTCACCTTCGCCTCTTTCCAGGATGAGGATGGAGACGGTGTGGCTCAGGCTGTTCTGCCTGCCCCCTTCCGGGCGGGTACGCACACGGTGACCATCAGCGCCGACGGGGCGGAAAACGTATCGGTTAATGTGATAGTCACCCAGCCATAGCCGTGACGCCGGTCCGGCCCGGAGCGATTTGGACTTGAGGCGGAGCGTCATGGGTTCGGCTGACGGTCGGATGGCATATCCTGTTCTTTAGTCGCAGGCCTCCCGCATTTGTCCCTCCTCCTCATAAGGAAAGGAGGCGGGACTGCCGGGAGGCCTGACTGCCGGCTGGGCTGTGATGTTGAGCAATTCTCTTGTGGGAGGGGTGGCGTGATTAGGGGTACTGTTTATTCGGCTGGTTGCGTGGTGCTGCGCCCCCGGAAGGATGGGGTGGGTAAAAAGCCAAGCGGCGGCGGGGAGCCGGTGGGCCTGGAGCCGGTGGGCCTGGAACCGGTGGGCCGGGAACCGGTTGGCCGGGAGCCTGCAAGCCGGGAGCTCGAGGTTTTGCTCATCTGGACAAGAAATTATGCCGATCCCACATTGCCTAAAGGGAAGATAAACGATAGCGAGCCCACTGTCGATGCCGCCAGGCGCGAAGTGGCGGAGGAGACCGGCTATCAGGTGGAAATCCTGGATGAAAACCCTGTGACCACGGAGAGAATCCTGGATCGGCACCCGCCCAAATTGCGGAAAGTGATTCACTGGTTTCCCGCCCGAGTGACCGGCGGGGCGCCGGAGATGCGCACGGAAAAGGAATTGATCACCCGGGTCCGCTGGCTCCCCGTCGGCGAAGCACTGCGGCTCATGAAGCGGCCTGATGAGATCACCGCGCTCACCGCCATAGCCGGAAGGTATACTCCGGGGGCGACCTTTGTTTACAAAAAACCATTGAAAGGAGAACTTCCATGCAGAAAAGACGGCTGGGACAAAGCGAGGTCGAAGTGAGCGTCATTGCCCTGGGATGCTGGGCTTTTGCTGGAGATTTGACCTGGGGTCCGCAGGAGAGGAGCGCCTCCATCGCCACCATACACGCCGCGCTGGACTGCGGCATCAACTTCCTGGATGTGGCCGAAGCTTATGGAGACGGCTTGTCGGAAGAGATCGTGGGGGAGGCCTTGCGCGGGCGCCGGGACCAGGTAGTGCTGGCCAGTAAGGTTTCCGCCGGGCATGCCGCCCGGGCGGAGGTGAAGGCGGCCTGTGAAAGAAGCCTTCGCCGCCTGCAGACCGATTATATCGATGTCTATTACATTCACTGGCCGAACCGCCAAGTCGGCTTTGAGGAGACCTACACCGCCCTCCACCAGCTGAAAGAGGAAGGAAAGATCAGGGTGATCGGCTGCGCCAATTTCGGCTGTCAGGATTTAACCGAGCTTTTATCCTATGGCCGGGTGGAGACCAATCAGTTGCCCTACAGCCTGCTCTGGCGGGCCCTGGAGTTTGGCTTGCAGGATCTCTGTGTGCAGCAGGAGGTGGCCATCACCTGCTACAGCCCGCTGATGCAAGGCCTGTTAACCGGGAAGTACAAAACGCCCGCCGAAGTTCCGGCCGGCCGGGCCCGCACCCGCCTCTTTTCCTCCAAGCGGCCATATTCCCGCCATCATGAGGAAGGGGCCGAGGAAGAAGTGTTCAGCATCCTCGGGGAGATAGCGGCGCTCTGCGCCAAACACGGGCTTGACATGGCCACCACCTCCCTTGCCTGGCTGGTGGCGCAGAAAGGGGTGGCGAGCGTGCTTGCCGGCGCCCGCACTCCCGAGCAGGTCAGGGAAAACGCCAGGGCGGCGGAACTGAAACTTTCCCCGGAAATATTGGCGGAATTGTCCAGGATCACTTTACCCCTGCGGGACAAGATGGGGGAAAATCTCGATATGTGGCAATCGGATTCCCGGATCCGATAAAATGTTAAAAACTGATCAATTTTTATCCCTTCTCCCTTGACCCTGTTGGATATTTCCCATATAGTCCTACAGGAAATCCATCCCAAGTCTCGAAAATCTTTGTATGCACAGTATATGTTCCGGGCATGGATGAGGTCTTTGCCACTCACCCATGCCCGCACCTATAGGGTGCAGGTTGCCAACCATTCGGACAGAGACAGAAAAACCGACTGTCGAAAGCAGATCAGAGCCCAATGGCGGGGATGAAGGCTATGGAACTGCTGAAGGAGATGAACCGGACTCAAAAGTTTCTGTTGGGAACATTTTTGTTCATTATGGCGGTGCTGATCTGCGGCACTATCTGGTTCGGCAGATACGAAACGAATAAGGTGTTGGAGGCCAAATTCAGCGACCTGCACGCCGTAGCCGAGCTGAAAATCGGACAAATCGTCGCCTGGCGCCAGGAACGCCTGGCCGATGTGGCGGTGCACACCCAGTGCCTGATGAGATCCAGGATTCTGGAATGGATGACCAAGCCGGACAGCACCATGACGGCCGGTTTGCTGGAGCATTTCCAGGCGCTGAAGGAAGCCTACAGCTATTGGGATGTGCTGCTGGTGGCCACCGACGGGCGCCTCCTATTGCCCCGGCCGACGACAGACGAGCACCTGTATTATAACCCTAGTGAACTGCAACCCGTCATTGAAAAAGCCCTGGCGGCGCAGCAGGCGGTCTTCGGAGATCTGATTCGCAGCACCACCGGCAACCGCATCACCCTTGATGTAGCCGGCCCCGTTTTAGACGACCACGGCCGGCCGGTGGCCGTGCTCATCATGCGCATCGATCCGGAAGTCCAGCTCTATCCCTTAATGTTATCCTGGCCCCTGCCCAGCCCCAGCGCCGAAACCCTGCTGGTGCACAGAGACCAGGACACCGTCTTGTTCTTAAACGAGCTGCGGCATATTAAGGGGGCGGCTTTGGCCTTTCGCTACCCCCTGTCCGACCCCACCCATCCGGCCGTCATGGCGATCTTGGGGCAAACCGGTATCACTCAGGGCATCGATTACCGGGGAGTCGAGGTCGTCTCCGACATCCAGCCGGTGCCCGAGACCGACTGGTATATGATTGCCAAAATAGATGCGGCAGAAATTTTAAACGAGGCCAGGCTGATCAGCATCATCACCTACATCTTTGTGGTGGTGGGCATAATGATGACCACGGCCTTTGCGGCCTTTCTATATACCAGGCAGCGCCGGAATCATTATAAGAAACAATATGAAAGCGAAAGGGCGCGGCGCCAGGCCCAGGAAGAGATCCGCGCCACCCTCTATGGCATAGGGGACGGGGTGATCGCTACCGATACTGCCGGCAAGGTCACCCGCATGAATCCTGTGGCCGAGAAGCTCACAGGCTGGAGCGAGGCGGAAGCCTGCGGCCGGCCGATATCCGAGGTGTTTAATATCATCAATGAACAATCCCGGCAACCGGTGGAGAATCCGGTGGAACAGGTGTTGAGGGAAGGCTTCATCGTGGGCTTGGCCAACCACACCCTGCTGATCGATCGCCATGGACAGGAGCGGCCGATCACCGACAGCGGTGCTCCCGTAAAGGATGAAAACGGCGAGCTTCTGGGAACGGTGTTGGTCTTCCGCGATCGTACCGAGCAGCAAAAACATGAAGCGCAGAGAGAATTCGCCCTGCAGGTGCTGGCCATCCTGAACCGCAACCTTGATTCGGCTCACCTCATCGACCACCTGATGCAGATATTCAAGGAACGCACCGGCATGTCGGCCATCGGCATCAGGCTGCGGCAGAAGGATGAATATCCCTATTTCCGCACCAGCGGCTTTTCCGAGGCTTTCCTCTCGGCCGGGCCGCACCGTTACAATCTGATCGCCTGCCGGCCAGTGGATAACTACAATGGTAGCGGCGAAGGCGGCCGGGATGTGGCAGTGCCGGATATCGCTCCTCTGTCGCCCTGCATGTGCTTCACCGTGCTCCAGGGGGAGACCGATCCTGAAATGCCGTTTTTCACCCCTTACGGCAGCTTCTGGACCAACAGCATCTCGGAGCTCTTCGATATGATCACGCAGTCGGATGATCCCCGTTACGCCAGGTACAAGCAGACATGCCAGGTATGCCGGGAGGAAGGCTATGAATCCATTGCCTTGATTCCCCTCCGCTCCGGAGACGACATCATCGGCCTCCTGCAGCTCAACGACCATCGCCGGGATCTGCTCACCATGGAAACCATCGAATTCCTGGAGGGGATCGGCGCCAGCATCGGCATTGCCCTTGCCAGGCAGCAGGATTTGGAGACGCTGCGCGCCAGCGAGGAGCGGTATCGCCGCACCTTCTCCACCATTGCCGAAGGCTTGATCATCTCCGATCAGGAGACGGGAGCCATCCTGGATGCCAATGAAGCTGCCTGTACCATGTATGGTTATACCAGGGCCGAATTCCGGACCATGCATTATTTCGACCTCTTCGAGCAGCCGGATGATGAAGCTGCCGCCGGACTCGACACCGGGGAACTGGTGGAAGAGCACCGGCGCAAGGACGGCTCGGTCTTCCCGGTGGAAATCTCCATCAGCTACTATGAGGAAGAGGGGCGGAAGATACGGGTCATGGCGGTGCATGACATCACCGAGCGGCGGCGGGCGCAAAAAGAAGCGGAAGCGGCGGCGGCGGAGATGCAGCGGCTGCTGAAGAATGCTCAGGAATCGCGGGCCGCCCTCCTCAAGAAACTGGAAGACGAAAAGCGCATGATTGAGGAGCGCACCGCCCTGGAGGCGCAGCTGCGCCAGCAGCAGCGGCTGGAGACCGTCGGCCAGCTGGCGGCCGGTATCGCCCACGATTTCAACAATCTCCTCACCGGCATCACCGGGTTCACCCAGTTCGCCATCGACCAGCTGCCGGAGAATGCTTCGCCTCGCCAGGATCTGAAGCGCACCTTGGAGCTAGCCAAGCGAGCCGAGAACCTGACCCGGCAATTGCTCGCCTTCAGCCGGCGCCAGACCTTGCAGCCGGTGGTGCTGAATGTCAAGCAACTGTTGGACAACCTCTACAAACTGCTCGGACGCCTTTTAGGCGAGCATATAGACCTGGTGATCCGCTATGACGAGGATGTGGGCAATATCAAGGCCGACCAGGGGCAGATCGAGCAAGTGCTGATCAACCTGGCCGTTAACTCCAGGGATGCCATGCCGGACGGGGGAACGCTGATCATTGAAGCGAGCAACTTCGATCTGGACGAGCATTATTCCCTGACGCACGCCGATGCCAAGCCCGGCTCCTATGTGATGCTGGCTGTGAGCGACACCGGCTGCGGCATGGAACCGGAAGTGGTGGAGAGGGCTTTCGAACCCTTCTTCACCACCAAAGGCGTGGGGCAGGGCACCGGCCTTGGGCTGCCCACCGTCTACGGCATTGTGAAGCAGCATGAAGGTCACATTTCTATTTATAGTGAGCCGGGGAAAGGCACCACCGTGAAGGTATACCTGCCGCGGGTCGACGCCGAAGCGACTGAGCCGGCGACGGGCGAGCGCACCGCCGCCCCGAAGGGCAACGAATTGCTGCTGATTGTGGAAGATGAAAAAGCGGTGCGGGAAATAGCCGAGCGCATCCTGGTCGGTCAGGGCTACCGGGTTTTGACGGCGGCCACTCCTGAACATGCCGAAGTGTTGCTGGCCGAGCATGGACCGGACATCTCTCTCATCTTGACCGATGTTGTCCTGCCGCAGCGCAGCGGCAGCCAGCTATATCAGGAAGCCAAAGCCCGCTATCCCCATCTGCGCATTATCTATATGTCCGGATACACCGATGATGCCATTGCCCGTCAAGGTGTTCTGGAAGAGGGTACACCATTTATTCAGAAACCGTTTAACTCCGAGACCTTGATCAGAAAGGTTCGTCAAGTGCTGGATAGCTGACGAAAGTCGGCGTGTTAAGGAGGCTGGCAATGGCTGATGACCTTTTAGTCGACCGTTCCATTTTGATAGTGGATGATGAAGATTATATCCGCCTGATGGTCAACCGTATCCTGACTCAGCAAGGTTATTATTGCGCGGAAGCCGACAGTGCTGCCGCCGCCCTCAAAGCGCTCTCCGCCCAACCCTTCGCCCTCATCATCACCGATCTCATGATGCCGGGCATGTCGGGGCTTGAACTTTTGGCCGAGGTGCAGCAGGTGCAGCCCGATGCCGCCATCATCGTCCTGACCGGCGTCGACAGCCAACAGACGGCGATTAAAGCACTGGAGCTCGGCGCTTTCGGCTACATGATCAAACCTTTTCAGGCCAATGAGCTCTTGATCAATGTGGTCAATGCGCTGCGGCGCCGGGAGCTGGAGAAGCTGCGCAGCGAATACCAGCAGAAGCTTGAGCGGGAAGTGGAGGAACGCACCAGAGAAGTCTACCAGAGGGAAGCCGAGATCACCTTCCGCCTCATTGCTGCCTCGGAATACAGGCATTATGAGACAGGCGCTCATATCCGGCGCATGGCCAAATATGCCACTTTGCTCGCCAGCAAGATCGGCTGGCCGGAAGACCAGGTGAGCCTGTTGCGGCTGGCGGCGCCCATGCATGATATTGGGAAAATCGGGGTGTCCGATACCATTCTCATGAAACCGGGACCCCTCACGCCGGCGGAATATGATGTGATGAAAAGGCACACCATCATCGGCGCCCGCATTCTGTCCGGCTCGGAGATCCCCCTCCTGAAGATGGCCAAGTTCATCGCCCTCCACCATCACGAGCGCTGGAACGGCACCGGCTATCCCCAAGGGTTGGCGGGCGAGGCGATACCCGAAGCGGCGCGCATCGTGGCCATCGCCGATGTCTATGATGCTTTGCATACCGACCGGGTCTACCGCCCGGCCTATAGCGAACAGGAAGCCATGGCCATCCTGATGTCCAACAAGGAAAGTTTCGATCCCAGGCTTTTCAAGTGCATGTGCGATTGTTATAAGGAGTTCGGCCGGTATCGTCAGGAATTTGTCGACACTCCCTTTCCCAGCATCATCGATCCGTTCCACGACCTGGAGGACCTGAACGAAAAGCTGGACGTAGTCTAGGCATATATGAGGGCAAAGGTTCTGGTTAATATAGACGCAGGTGTAATTGAGCGGCAGGAAAAGATGAAGGCAACGGCGGGTGGATTCGGCGCCATTCTCTTCTGGAGCACGACAGTGGCCATCGCCCGCAGTTTATCCGAGCAGCTCGGCCCCATCACGGCTGGGGCTGCTGTGTATGGCATATGCGCAGCGGCCGCCATGGCGCACCGTCTCTACCGGCATAAGATCCGCCCCTATCTGTGGGGGGATCGTCCGGCGCCCGTCAGGTATGCGTATCCTTATCTGATCGGTTGCGGCATAACTTTCGTGTTATATACCCTCGTGCTTTATATGTCCATCGGTCTCGCCGGAAGCCGGACCCAGGCGCTGGAAGTGGGACTGTGCAACTATCTCTGGCCGGCACTGACTCTTCTTTTCTCACCCCTCATTGCCGGACACAAGGCCGGTTTCGGGCTCCTTCCCGGCACAGCGCTGGCCATGACCGGCGTAGTGCTCGTCCTGACCCACGAAAGCGGCTTCTCCTGGGCTTCGCTCGTCGGCAACCTTGCAGCCAATCCGCTGCCTTATGGTTTGGGCTTGACTGCCGCCGTCTCCTGGGCTCTCTATTCCAACCTGGCCCGCCGGTGGGGTGGAGGGCAAGGGCCGGGGGCGGTCTGGCTCTTTGTGCTCATCACGGCGGTCATCCTCTCCGCGGCGAGCCTTTTCTCTGCAGAACCAAAAGCCTTCACCCAGCGGGCCATGGTGGAGGCGTCTTTTCTCGGCCTCGCTACCTATGCCGGTTATGCCCTCTGGGACACAGCCATGAGGCGCGGCCACATGGTGCTCGTCGCCGCCGGTTCCTACTTAACGCCCCTGCTCTCCACCGTCATCAGCCTGATCTATCTTGACGTCACGCCCGGTCGCTCCTTATGGATCGGCTGCCTTCTACTTATCACCGGCTCCGTCATCAGCTGGCGCTCGGTGAGGGAACGAGCCGGCTGAGGCGTCGAGGTCATTCCCCGATGTAAAGCGCCTGGCTCCAGGCCATGCGGTTGTTTTCGTCCACGCATTCCACTCGTATATAATGGTTTTTCCACACCGGGCAGGATGCGGAGGTGATCAACTCTCCGGGGGCGGCCTGGAACAGTTTTCCCTTAGCCCGGTTGGACATAAGGCGGATCTCTTTTACCGGCGAGGTATGGACATGGACCATATCGTTATCGATGCGGAAGTCGACGATCGCCGGTCCCTGGGTGCTGTAGAAATGTCCCTGGCGGATAGCATTCATCACGGCCTCTACCGAGAGTTCCGGCGCTTTTACCATGATCCAACCTTGACAGGCATCGATATCGTAATGATGGGCGTCGTCGACGGCCAGGCCCCAGATGGCCGGCTCCCCGCCTCTATGCTTCCGGTCCAGCATCCAATCCCAATACACCGTGCTGGTGGCCTTGCCGATCCTGGCGCAGGTGGCATTGTATATCTCCACGCCCAGAATATCTTTGATGGCCAGGGTGTCGTCAAAAGATTGCCCGCACCAGTAAGGATGCGCCAAAATGGCTTCGCCGCCATGGGCGCGGATCATATCCACCAGATCCTGGGCCGGTCCTTTGGTGGCTTCCAGGTCTTCATCGAAGGGCTGTTTTAGGCCGATGCCTACAATATGATAGCTGACCCGGCGCACCGGATCGGAGCAGTGCGTTTCGATGCCCGGTATGATGAGGATATCTTCGCTTGCGGTGATATTAGGTCCCAGGCGGTGATCGGTGATGCTCAGGAAATCATAGCCGTGCTCTTTGTAGAAGGCGATGCACTCTTCGGGCGACTTGTGACCGTCCGATCTGGTGGTATGGGTATGTAGATTACCGCGATACCAATTCCCCGGAGCGGAAAATGCTGTCGACTCTTTTGTGGTCAATTTGCTGGCCTCCATTCTGCTCTGCCCATGGCGTGATTGTATATTAAAACACATAATCTAATTAGTTATCATACTTATTATACCGCTTATACCGGGCCGGCGCTGCCTAAAAGTTGCCAGAAGGCTTCGTTCTCCACCAGGTCGGCCACCGATTTGACCACCAGGGTGGGCTCACCGCCGTGCCGGTCGACCTCTTCCTGCCGGCCCTCTTCCCGGGCCGAAATAAGAATCGACGGCACGCCGATGTTCCGGGCCAGGGCGATATCTGTAGCCCGGTTGTCGCCGATGATCACCAGTTGCCCGACCTCCCGGTTGAGGCGGGAGGCAGCATAGGCGGCGCAAATGGGATTGGGCTTGCCGAGGTAGAGAGGTTTTACTCCCGTCGCCGCCTCCAGGGTGCGGCAGATGGCACCGCAGCCGAGGATAAACCCGGACTCCACAGGGATGGTAATATCCCCATTGGTAGCGAGGAACGCCGCTCCGCCGGCGATGGCGTTCGCCGCCCGGCACAGAGTTTCATATGAGAGTTGCCGGCATTCACCCACCACCACGCAGTCGGGGTTCTCTTTCGCCAGAGTGATCCCGGCGGCCCGGCACAGCTTGAGCAAGGGGGGCTCGCCCAGTGCCAGCACCCGGCAGCCGGGGTATTCCCGGCATAGGTAATCGACCGTCACCTGGGCCGCGGTGATGAAGGTGTGGGGATTGATATATGAAGAACCATCTATATTAATCCCGTTGACCTGCAGTTTAAATAGGCAGCTCTCCGGGCTTTCAGCGGAATTGTTGGTGAGAAAGACGAAAGGTATCCCCCTCCCGGTGAGGACGGCTAAAAAGCGGTCGGCTCCGGGGATGAGGCGCGCACCATGATAGATGACGCCGTCGAGATCGATCAGCAAAGCTTGGCCTGCTTTGGCCTTATCATCGCTCATTGTTTCTTTCTGCTCCTTTTGTCTTGCTGCTCATTCTGATCGTCATTCATTCAGTCATGCCGTCACAGCCGTCTCTCCGGCAATAACTACGAGGACTCCAGGGTGCCGGTCTTGAATAAAGGATTATCTGGCTGGGGAGTGATCAGTGTGGATGTGCTGGCTTTGATGGCTAACAGGTATCAATCGTTAAGCCCCTCCGAGCGGCGGGTGGCCGATTTTATCCAACGCCACGTCGATCAGATCGTCTTGATGCCCCTGCAGGTGTTGGCGAGCAAATGCGATACCAGCGACGCTACCGTCCTCCGCCTCTGCCGCAATCTCGGCTTCTCCGGCTATCAGGATTTCAAATCCGCCTTGATTCCGCAGCTGCTGCGCCAGGGGATGCAACTGCATGCCGGATTGCAACAGGCACCTGAGGAGAAACAGCCGGATAATGCGGCCCTGGCTCTGGCTCGCAGCCTGAACGATATGATCCGCAGTTCCCTGTTGAATGTCGACAGCCAAGCGCTGCAAAAAGCGGCGGCATGCATCGTGGCGGCCCAAACGGTCGTCACCATCGGCTTGGCCGGCTCGGCAGGAGTAGCCCGCATCTTCACCGACTCCCTGCTCAGCATCGAGAAGAAAGCCTATTGTCTATCCGATAGGGTAGAGATTGAACGTCTGACGCCTTGCCTTGCCAAAGACGATGTCCTCATCGGCATCAGCCATTCCGGAGACACCGAAGAGGTGTGTCTGGCTATGGAAAAGGCCGGCGACCGGGTGGCCGCCACTATCGGAATAACCAACTTCTCTCCTTCCCGCCTGCAGCAGGCGGCAGGCATCGTGCTCCTGACTTCCATTCCGGAAACGCTGCTCGGCAGCTATTCCTGCATTTCCCGCATCGTCCAGCTGGCTTTGCTGGAACTGCTTTTGACCTATATCGTGCCCAGGTAGCAGTTACTGCGACCATATAATATCATGATAGTAATATCTACGTCAAACTGCCGCCATTTTCCCATTTTCCCGCGGTATTACCCGCCATCTTGCGCGCAATCGCCGCTTGTGACCTGATTTGGGCCGGGAGACAATTAAATTATCTGACTGTCACAACAGCAGATGAAAAAGATGTGCCATGAGTAGATTGATTAACTCAAATGTACTAGTGAGAAGAAAGGAGCCGGATAGATGTGCAGAGATAGAAGATC
Source organism: Bacillota bacterium (assembly GCA_012840225.1). Lineage (GTDB taxonomy): Bacteria > Bacillota > Limnochordia > DTU080 > DTU080 > DULU01. The sequence goes on along the minus strand of DULU01000098.1, from coordinate 20,668 downwards.
ATCCCCAGGCCGGCCGGCTTGGGCCATGACTGTGGCTTTAAGTTTAGTTATGAGCCTGGTTATGGTTGTGGCTTTTTTGTCGAGTGCGGTGCCGGTTGCGACAGCGGTAGCAGCGGCAGCCGCTGCGACAGCAGATTTGGAAAAGAAGGAAAGCCGGGAGAACCTCTTTGTCAATCCCGGATTTGAAGAGATAGTCGACGGCCGGCCGGTAGGATGGCTGAGATATACCCCCGACGGCTCGGCGGCCGGTCTGCAGGTATCCACCGCCGCCCGCACCGGCAACTATGCCGGGCTGCTCGATGTAGGGGCGGCGCTCAGCCAGGGGACCTCCAGCTATGCCCGCATCGAATGGTACCAGCGCTTTGAGGAAAACGGGCAGGGCTTGGCCGAACCGGGAGCCACCTATCGCTTTTCCGTCTATTACCGCACCGAAGGCGACCCCAAGGGGCGGCTGGTGGTACAGATCCCACAACACACCCACCCCTATGTGGAGCTGCCGCCATCCGAGGAGTGGCGCTATGCGGAGCTGGAGTTTACCTGGCCGGATATAGGTATATGGGCGGCGGTGGGTATCTGGACCTGGCGGGCTACCGGCGACGGCAAATTATGGTTTGACGACGTCAGACTGGAGAAGGTAGGCGGAGAGATGAAGAAAGAGCAAGGCGGGAGCGAGGCTGGGCCGGAAAAGGAGCCCGGACCCTCCGTCTATTATGTAGCCCCGGATGGCAACGACCGGAATCCCGGCACCAAGGAGTTGCCTTGGGCCACACCGGCCCACGCGGCCGCACAGGCCAAAGCCGGGGATACGGTGATCTTCAAGCCGGGTGTCTATTATGGTGTGTTGCAGCCGCAGCATGACGGGGAAGAAGGAGCGCCGATCACCTTCCGCGGCGAAAAGAGGCGGGAAGCGATCCTGGTGGGCTCGCCCGGCGGTGGGGGTAGCGGCTATGCCGTATCCATACAAGGCCGCCGCCATATTCGCCTGGAAGGCCTGACCATCAGGCCGGAGCAGAAAAATGGCAACTGGCTTTATATAAAGGACTCTCAATATATTGTGGTCGACGACCTCCTGATGGAGGAAGCTGCCGTAGGCCGGCCATTCGTCATCGATCATGGCGAGCAGATCCGGGTGCAAAACTGCGATATCAGAAAGCAAGGCTACGGCAAGGCGGGCGGCGACACCGCGCTGGTGCAGTATTCGAAGCACATCATCTTTGAGGGAAATGCTTTCTCCCGCGGGGGACACGATCTGGTCCTGGTATATCCGGATTATACCAATGAGTATGTGGTGTTCCGCGGCAACGTCTTTCACGGCGCCTGGACGAGACCCATTCTGATAGACGGTGTGAAGGATGTGCTGTTTGAGGGGAATATCATCACCAACTCCTACGACGGGGGGCGGAATGCCGGCTCAAACCAACAGTTTTATGCCGTACAGGGTATATACCGTTACAACAAAATCTACGGCAACTGGGGCGTCGACGGTTTGAATATTGAGCCGTACCGCGACACCTTGGATTTCCACCATGTGCGGCTTTATAACAATGCTTTTTATGACAACGCGGCGCCGGCCGTCCAGGTGCTGGTCCGCACTGGCTACACCAATAACATAGTTGACGGCATCTTTTCCAATAACCTGTTTTACGGCAACGATCCATATGCCGACAACTGCCAAATCAATTTCAACGGGGAGTTGACGAGCGACAAAAGCGAGACCGGCCTGCGGGGGCTGCGCTTTGATCATAATGCCATCTCCGGGACCATCGGCTACTCTTCCCAGCGCCTCTCTCTGGAGCTGGTGCAGTCGCCTGCCTGGACGAGTTTTCGGGGAAGCCAGTTTGAGAATAACTTCGAATACACTTTTCCTCCTGAGCATCGTTTTGACCGGGAGCCGCCGGCCGGGAGTCCCCTGATCGACGCCGGCCGGGTGCTCACCCATACCACAGCCAAAGGTGAGGGCCACATACTCCCCGTGGCCGACGCCCACTACTTTTACGACGGTTTCGGCATCGTAGGGGAAGTCGGTGATCTGATCAGCGTCGTCAGCGCAGATAGCAGACAAATAGCCCGCATTGTCAAAGTGGATAAAGAAAAACATCTGCTCTACCTTGATCGTTCCCTGACCTGGGATGAAGGCGATGCCGTCGGCTTGCCCTGGGTGGGTGCTGCTCCCGATATCGGCGTGTTCGAGCGGGGCCTCGGCCTGGGCGGTTCCATCATTGCCGTGACGGCCACTCCCGAGGTGGCGTATCCCGGAGAGATGGTGGAGCTGCGCGTGGAGCCCGGAGAGGGCCTCCGGCCTGAACAGGTGCTCTGGCACCTCGGGGATGGTAGCACAGCCGAGGGCCTGGTGGTGCGCCATGCCTATAGTGAGCCTTATGATTATCCCATCCGGGTGGAGGTGCTCGCCACCTCAGGTCAGGAGAAACAGGTCTACCGGGGGACGGCGTATGTGGTGGTGCAGCCGGCAGTGTGGCAGGCGGTGGCGGTGGCCCTGGAGGCCGAAGAAGCTACAGAGGTAGCAGAAGTGGCAGGAGCTGGCGCCGTGCCTCGCCTTGCTGAAGTCGCCGGGGCCTTGGCCGCCTCTAAATCCCCTAATCCGGCTATTCTTCTCCGCACCACTTTTGACGCCGACGACGAGGAATGGTTCTGGCGCTGGAAAGTCTATCGCCCCGAGCCCACCGACTGGAAACTGGTGCCGGAGGAAGGGGGAGAGGCTGGAGCCTATAGCATGCAGGTAATGCTCGCCGGAAACAAAGCCATCATGCCGGCCAGGGTGCATCCGGTGGGCTGGACGGTGGCCGACTACCCCTTGGTGCGCCTGCGCTACCGCATCATCCCGGATACGCCGGTCGGGCTCTATATAGAAGCTTTCCCCTCGGTGCAGGGAACCCGCCGCATCTGGGTGGCGATGACGGATTCTGCCCGGCAGAGCAGAGGTCTGCCGGCTTCAGCCAATCTGATGCGCCTGGTGGCTGACAACGAGTGGCACGACCTGGTCTTTGATATCCGCCCCTATGTCAAGCGGGCATATCCGGAGGTGACTGTCCTTCAGGCGTTGGGGTTTGAAGCCATCGGTTATCCCGCACCAACAAGACCCATGGGTTATTGGTTCGATGACGTGATCATCAGCGCCTTGCCGCAGTCTTCCCTGGCTTCCGCCCCTGCTCCTTCTGCTCTCTCTGCCAAGTCCGGCCGGGTGATCCGGGTGTCTGACACCGCCCGGCTGCTTGAGGCGATAGAAGACGCCGTGGCCGGGGACACCATCCTTTTGGCCGACGGGACCTATACCGGCGATCAGGTTATCGTCATCTCGGGCAAACAGGGTACCGAGGAGCAGCCGATCATCATTGCCGCCGAGAACACCGGCAAGGCGGAAATCGCCGGCAATTTGCTCTTCGTCATCGAAAAATCGCGCCACCTGATCCTCCGGGGTCTGAAGTTCACCACCACCGGCGAGCCCTCATCAGCCGGAGGGGTCACCGGCGCGGTGATCATCGGTGCCTCCTCTTCTCACATCAGGGTGACGGGCAATCATTTTGCTCTCACCGAGCAACCCGGCCTCCTGCGGACGAAGAACTGGGTGCGCCTCCAGGGACAGGATATAGCCCATGTGCGCATCGACCATAACCTGTTTGAGAACAAGCAGCAGCTTGGGAGCTTTATCGTCCTCCATGTAAGCAACAACCTCGAGGAGGACGACATGGCCCGCCATACCCTGATCGATCACAATCATTTTAAAGATATGGCCACCTTGGGACAAAACGGCGGCGAAGCCATCCGCATTGGTAATACCCGCTACAAGTCGCAGATCGACTCCCATACCATCATTGAACACAACCTGTTCGAGAGGACGGACGGGGAGCGCTCGGAGATCATCTCCATAAAGAACAGCAGCAATATCATTCGTTACAATACCGTCCTCGAAACCGAAGGGGCGATTACCCTCCGTTACGGCGACCGCAACAGTGTCTATGGCAACTATTTTCTCGGGAACGGCAAACCGGGTACCGGCGGCGTGCGCATCTATGGGCAAGATCAAAAGGTATATAACAACTATTTCGCCGGGCTGACCCGGGAGGCGGTCACGCTGGGAAGTGGTAATGCCGATGATGTGGCGGCTCTGGACGAAACCGGCTACATCAGGTTGAACCGGGTCGAGGTGGTGCACAACACCTTCGTCGACAACAACACTCACCTAGCCTACCAGCATCGACCGGATACTTATCCGCTGGAGCCGCTAAATACCGTGATCGCCAATAACCTGTTTTATAACACCAGGGTATATGAGCCCATGTTCAGCCGCCAAAGCAGTGTCCTCTTCGCTTTGCCGGGAGTGAGCTGGTCGGGCAACCTGGTCCATGGACCGGTGCTCTCCCTATATGGGACGGAGGCTGCCGGTGAGGCCGGGATCATCAAGGTGAGCGATCCCGCCCTCACGAGCGGACTGGATAAGGTGTATTTCCCGGCAGAGAACAGCCCGCTCGTTGATGCCGGCGGGGCGACGTTTGCCTATCTCGATGCGGACATCGAAGGCAAGCCCAGAGATGCCCGTCCGGACGTGGGCTGTTTCGAATATAGCGGGCGGCCTTTGCTCATCGGCCCTCTCACGGCGGATAAGGTAGGACCATATGCTCCCACCGCCCTGGCAAGTGCCGGTACCCTTTCTAGTGCCGCGGTTTCCTCCGGCTCTCCAGCCTCCTCCGAACCGGCGGGCGTTTATATCACCGCCATGGAGGTTATTGAGGGGGAAAGCCTGAACCCTTCTCCCGGCGCGGCCAAGAGCACTGTCAAATACCAGGGGCCGGTGGTTATCAGCATTGACGGCCTGGCGTTCGGTTCCGCCGCCGGCGCAGGTAGCCTGACGGTGAAAGCCCATATCGACGGCAAAGAAATGTATAGCGGCTCCGGATTCCCGGCCGTATTCACCATAAATCATGGTGAGCTTGATGAAGGAGAGCATCAGCTGGTGGTGACGGCAGAGAGCGGGGCGCTGAGAGACCGGAGAGAGCTCTCCTTTGAGGTGGAAAACATCATCATCACGAACCCGTCACCGGCCGACAAGCTGAACCAGCCCGTGCCCCTCGACGTGCGCCTCCACCTTCCTACCCAGGCGATCAAGAATATCGCCATCACGGCCGGGGAGCAGTTGCTCTTCTCCGGTCGAGAGTTGCCGAGCGATCTTCAGCTTGACCCGGCACCATTTGCCGACGGCCGGCACCGGCTGGTGGTAGAGGTGGAGCGGGCGGACGGCGGAGTCTCAAGGAGGGAATCCTCCTTCACCATCGCCCGGTTATGGGAGATTAAAGACGACCTGGAGCCTCCGCTGAACTGGGGCGCTTTCGGGATGCTGAAGCGCATCAAAGCCGACGTTATGTCCTCCGGATGGCAGTTTGCCGTCGACCGGCCTGAGGATTTCTCCGGCGACAAGGAGCGCCTGGTGCGGACCAAGGCTACCGACGAATACCTGGTCTGGGAGACTCCCAATCTGGTGAAGGCCGAGGTGACCATTTTCACCCGCCGGGCGGATTTGGTCCGGGAGGCTTTATCCCTCGCCTTCTCTGCCGATGGCCATAGCTACCAGGAGTCCACATGGGAGATCCGCTCGGAAGGAAAGACGGCTGCCGGCTGGGAGCGCCTCGTCCTCACCGCCGATGTTGCTTCCGGCACAGCCGGGGCCATCTCCACCCCCGTCTCCAGCATCAACTTTTTCAAACTGATGGTGGCGGGAGACCGGATGCCGCCCGCCGATCTGCAGATCGGAGAGGTCTTGCTGCAAGGATTGAACTGACGGAGTGCCGAATACTCACCCGGGCTGCCTGTTTTCGGGTTTGGTTTCACGCCCAGGACAGCCCGGGTCTTTTTTTGTCTATTGTATTAGAAGAATGGAGGATGGAATAAAATGGCCAAGGTTAATGCCGGACTGTTGGAAAGCGACAATCAGGTCATCCGGAAAGCCTGGGAGGCGGGGTTGAGCATTCTGAAGCCGACCCGCAAAGAACTTGAGCACGGCCTTGCCCTGCACCGGGAAAGCCTGGTGTTTGAGTCGTATGGTTTCTGTCCCAGGGCCGCGGTGGACGGGGAGGCTCTCAAAGCAGCTATCGAAGCAGGGGCTACCTCTGCCGAGTTGCAGGATCTCACCGAAAACATGACGATGACCCGCCAGGCCGACGACCCTCTGGAGGAAAAGGAGTTTAAAGAAGCCTGGGAAGCCTCCGGCGTCACGGCTATATTTCAGAATGCCGGCGTGGAAAGCCAGGACCCTATGCAGATCATCAAGCGCCTGGCGCGCTACACCTATATTACCGACAAGATGCGCTCCTTTTTGCTGCGGGCTACCTGTGCCGCCGATATCGAGCGGGCCAAAGCCGAAGGCCGGCATTGCCTCTTTATGAGTGCCAACGGCGTGCCCCTGCTGCAGCGCTGGAATAACCTGGAGGAAGAGCTGGGTTACATTAAAATTTTCTACCAGCTCGGCGTGCGCATGATGCATCTCACCTATAACCGGCGCAATATGATCGGCGACGGCTGCTCCGAGCCGGGCAATGCCGGCTTGAGCGATTTCGGCCGGGCGGTGGTGGCCGAGATGAACCGGGTGGGCGTGATCGTCGACGTGGCTCATTCCGGGTGGCGGACCAGCCTGGAGGCAGCGCAAGTCTCCAGCCGGCCGATGGTGGCGAGTCACTCGGGAGCCGCCGCCGTCAATCATCATATCCGCTGCAAGCCTGATGAAGTGATCAAAGCCATCGCCGACACCGGGGGCTATGTGGGCATTTGCTGCATTCCGGCTTTTCTGGGCCGCAGCGGGGATATCAACGCCTTCCTGGATCACATCGATTATATAGTGAAAAAGTTCGGTCCCGATCATGTGGCCATCGGCACCGATGTGGCTTATGTGTCCAGGCAAACTGTTGCCGAAAGGAAAAAAGTACCGCCCACCCGCCGGGAACGCCCGCGCTGGGAAGGGTTCTGGCCGCCCGGTGCCCAGGAATATACCTATCCCGATCAGGAAACCGCCGCCACGGCCAGGCAAAGCTTATCCTGGACGAACTGGCCGCTCTTTACCGTCGGCATGGTGCAGCGGGGCCATTCCGACGAAACCATCAGGAAAATATTGGGAGGGAATGTGCTGCGGGTGGTCCGGGCTGCAGAAGAGAGCAGGTAGCCACTTTTAGCCATGGCTGCCGAGCTGCGGCAGAACAGCCGATATGAATATGAAACCTAACATTTTGCTCATCCTGACCGACGATCAGGGGCGGGCGGATTACAGCGCCTTTGGCACCCCCGACATAGAGACGCCCAACATCGATTCTATATTTAATGAAGGGATCACTTTCGATAACTTCTATGCCAACAGTCCCGTCTGCTCGCCGACACGGGCGGCTCTGCTCACCGGCTGCCATCCTGACCGGGTCGGGGTACCGGGCGTCATTCGCCACACCCCGGAAAACAGTTGGGGGTATCTGTCTCCCAAAGTCCTGTTGCTGCCGCAGCTATTGGGTCGGGCAGGCTATCACTGCGCCCTCATCGGCAAATGGCACCTGGGCTTGAGCTCGCCGAATACGCCCAATGAGCGGGGCTTTCACTATTTCCGCGGCTTTTTGGGCGATATGATGGATGATTATTGGACCCACCGCCGCGGCGGGCATAATTTCATGCGGCAGAATTTCGAGGAGATCGATCCTCCCGGTCACGCCACTGACCTTTTTACCGACTGGGCCTGTGAATATCTTGAGGAGCGGAGCCGCCTCCTGAGCCGGAATCGCACCGGTCACGGCTCCGGCTCCGGCCACAGCCCCGGTTCAGGTCACGGTCCCGGCTCCGGCCACAGCTCCGGCTCCAGTTGTGCCTGCGGTTGCCATCGCCATGTGGCCCAGCCGTTTTTCCTCTATCTCGCCTATAACGCTCCCCACGATCCCATCCAGCCGCCTCCCGAATGGTTGGAGCGGGTGGAGAAGCGGGAGTCCGGTATGCCTCCCGGTATGACGCCCCAGCGCCGGCGCATGGTGGCCTTGCTGGAGCATCTGGATGCCGGGATCGGGCGGGTGCTAGCCACCCTTAAGCGCACCGGCCTTGAGGAAAACACCCTTGTCGTCTTCACCTCCGACAACGGCGGACTGCTGCGGCGGGGAGCCGACAATGGTCCCTGGCGCGGTGAAAAAGGTCATGTATATGAAGGCGGGATCCGTGTCCCCATGGCCGCCCGCTGGCCGGGCCGTATCACTCCCGGCAGCCGCACCACCGTACCCGGAATGACCATGGATCTATATCCCACGATAGCCGCAGTCGCCGGCATCGCTCCCCCGCCCGGTATCGACGGCCGGAGCTTGCTGCCGGTAATGACCGGTGAAGTGGAAGAGGGGCAGGAAAAGGAGCGGGAAGAGGAGCGGGAATTTTATTTTGTGCGCCGGGAAGGCGGGGAGACCTATGGCGGAAAAACCATTGAAGCCCTGCGGCTCGGGCGTTGGAAGCTCCTTCAGGACAGCCCGTTCGGCCCACTGGAACTCTACGATATGGAAAACGACCCCTTGGAGACGCAAGACGTGGCCGGAAAATGCCCCGAAGTAGTGAGGGAACTAGCGGCCAGGCTGCGCCGGCATATACAAAAGGGAGGCGAGGTGCCGTGGCAGGCCTCTCAGACCCCCTCAGACCCCTCTGGCGGCCTCCCAGCATCCCCAGGCCTCCTGCGGAAAACCGACTAATAGCTGATGCCGATGGCATCCAGTATGGCGTAATAGGCCCAGTCATCCCATTCTTCTTTTACGCCGATACCCTGAAGATCGCCATAATTCTTCAGAATCAGCCCGCCTTTATATGTTTCCACCATACGGCGGGCTTCGCTTTCTATCAGCCGGCGGTCGCCGGTGGGCATCACCTTTTGGATATCGATCGGCGACCAAAGTCCTACCTTGCGCTCTTTCAACTTGGCCGGCAAGAGCGTCTGGTCATATAGCGCCGGCTGATCGAACTGGAAGCAATCGATTCCGCTGTCGATCAGGTCGTCGAGCAGTTCCCAGTTATAGCCGCAGGAATGCATGAGCACCTTCAGGCCCAGTTTATGTGCCGTCCCGCACAGGCGCCGGTAGTGTGGTCCCAGCATCTCCCGCCAGAGTTTGGGGCCGATGAGGAGCCGCTCCTGAGTGCCCAGATCTTCGCAGAAGAAAACGCCGTCGGCACCGGCCTGAGCGCAGCGGATGATCACTTTCTCCAAGAGAGCGGTGACCATTTCATGCAGTTCGTTGATCTCATCCTGGGCCAGGTACAGATCGGCGAAATAGTTTTCCATTTTGCGCAGGTAGCGGGAGATGGCAAAAACCCATCCGGGGAGGCTCGCCAGCCGGAATTTGTCCGGATTCCGGCTGAAAATCTCCTGCATGCGCGTGTAACGGTCCGGGTTGTCGTAATCGGGTATCCGCAGGTCGCGCAGTTGCGCCCAATCCTCAATAGCCGGGCGGAAGATTTCCCCTCCCTTGCAGCCATAAACCAGGCGGTGCCAGATATTACCCCATTCGTCGGTGTAATACTCCACATCACCCTCCACCCATCTTTCCTGTTTCCAAATAGCCGAGGGTCCCAGGCCGCAACCGGCAAAGTCGTTCATCCGGTTCCGGCCGAAATTCAATCCCGGCCGGGCAGGGTTATTGTGAGTGATATTATCCAAAATAATCTGACGTGATGTCATGGCTGCCGAACATCCTTTCACTTGCGTTGTTGACTATCTTCACCTTCGTCTTCATCAATCTCTTCCAACATGTCGAGAAGTTCATCTTCCAGATCGCCCAGGCTTTCCAGGTCGGGCTCATCTTCTTTTAATATAGCGTCGATTTCGGCTATCAGGGACTGCACTTCGTCCGCTTTTTCTCCGGAGACATGGGCCAGCAACTCCCGGGCCCTCTCCAGGAGAGCCTTGGTTTTGGCCATTTCATCCATCTCTTCCATCACTTCAACCATCTCGTCTCCCCAGAAGGAAGAAATGGCCGCCTCTTCCTCAGCTTTCTTATATGAGTCCATCTTCCGGCGCATATCCCTAACAGTGATTTCCGCCGCTTTGCCTGTCGTGAGCTCTCTTGCCGTCACCTGCAGGATGCCGTTTACGTCCATGGCGAAGTTCACCTGAATTTTCACCTCACCGGCAGGCCGCAAAGGCAAACCTTCCAGCGTGAACTCGCCCAGCAGCTCATTTTGGGACGCCACAGGTTCCTCGCCCTGATAAACCGGTATCTCCACCGCCTTCTGGTTGTCGTGGAGAGTTTCATACATCTCGGCTTTTTCTGTGGGGATGACTGTGTTCCGGGGGATAATGACGCTATAGACATCATCCACCACCCGGCCGGGAGCAACAATAGCGGCAGTAGCGATGCCCAGGGAATGCGCCGTCACATCCACCAGGATGGCGTCCACCTTTCTCTCGTCTATGATGGCTGCCTGCACGGCGGCACCCAAAGCCACGCATTCATCGGGATTGATCTCCCCGAAAGGCTCCTGATAGAGGTGCTCGGTCAAGCGCTTCCTGACATAGGGAATGCGGGTCGACCCGCCCACGAGGAGGATTTTGTCGATCTGTCTGGGCCGGCATTTGGCATCCCGCAGGACCTGGTCGACACAGGTCAAGGTCTCTTTTATGAGATCGCCGATCACCTCCTCAAAGCGGTGGCGGGCTATTTCCTCTTCAATATGATATGGCGTGCCGTCTTTGGTAATGATGAACGGCTGGTGGAAGCTGGCCACCGGAAAGTCCGACAGGCGCTTTTTCACCTCTTCCGCCGTCATGAGGAGCTTGGCCAGGACCAGGCGGCTGCTTTGGTCGTGGCTGTCGGCGCGCAGATCGATCTGGTGCCGGCGTCTGAAGTTATCCACTACCTGATCGACCAGGCGCTGGTCGAAGTCGTCTCCGCCGAGGTGATTATTCCCGGCTGTGGCGAGCACCTCCACCATGCTGCCGTCGATCTGCACCAGGGAGACATCGAACGTGCCGCCCCCCAAATCATAGACCAGCACTTTTTGTCCGATGTCCCGGCCGGCGCTATAGGCCAGCGCCGCGGCGGTAGGCTCATTGATGATGCGCACCACTTCCAGGCCGGCAAGCTCGCCGGCTTCCTTGGTGGCGATGCGCTGCTGATCGGTGAAATAGGCGGGTACCGTGATCACGGCTCTCCTGACAGGCTCCCCCAGGGCCGCCTCGGCCACCGTCCGCATTTTGCGCAGGATCAGGGCGGATATCTGTTGCGGGGAATAGGATTTGCCCTGCAGGGTGAAGCGCCTGTCGCTGCCCATGGAGCGTTTCACCGAGCGCACGGCATTGTCCGGATCCACGAGCAGGTAATTGCGGGCTTCTTCGCCGACCAGGAGTTCGCCGCCTTCAGTGACGGCCACCACGGAGGGGATGATGCGCTCCCCTTTGTGCTCCAGAATGTGCGGCCGGCCGTCATCGCCGACGACGGCTACTACCGAATTGGTAGTGCCCAAATCGATGCCCACCGTGATGCTCATGGTCTCCAGATCACCTTTCTAATTTAATATGGTCGCCATGGTTATTTTCGGTACCTCGGCCGTCGTCGGCGGCGTCTTCTGCCGCTGCGGCAGCGGCTTCCGCAGCGACACCATCAGCAGCACCGGCAGCGGCGCCGGGTTTGGCCACCACGACCTTCGCCTGGCGCAAGAGCCGATTTCCCTGTATATAACCGCGATATACCTCTGCCGCCACCATGGGGGTGGAGATGCCTGGCTGCTCAATCACTTCCACCGGGCTGTGCAAAGCCGGGTTGAAAGGTTTGCCTTGAGCGGTAAAGGAGGTGATATCCCAAAACGAGAGAATCTTCTCGCCTTTGGTATGAATGGCTCGCAAGCCTTCCGCCCATTCCATCATTTCGGGCTTGGTGGCTGCCACCTCATTCATGGCCGCCACCGCTTGCCAGAGATCGTCCAAAAGATCCATGAGCTCCGGCAAAAGGCTTTTCTCCACCCTTTCTAAGCTCCTTCTCTCCACTTCGCTTTCCAGCTTGGCCAGGGCGGTCTGATTCTCCTTCAGGGCCGCTTGCAGGGTGGCCAGCGCTTCATTTTGCTTTTGCACAGATTTTTCCCAGAGCAGATTAGCTTTGGCCTGTTCGCGGGAGAACCGGGCTACGGCTTTCTCGATCATCTCCTGGCGTTCGCTTAGCATGTTGCGGTAGTCGGGCAGGTCTCTGAGAGCTTTCCACCATTGGATAAATCGTGACATTTGCAAAAACCGTGGTATCTGAATAAACCGTGGCATTAGATCAGTCGTCCTTCAGAAGTTTTTGCTGCGCCACCGGCATTTTGGGTTGCCGGCAATCAGCGGCGAAATCCGTCTTCACCAGGTCCGACCAGGGATCGGCTGCCAACCACCAACGCGCCGATATGCCGGCCGGGCCTGGAGCGCTGCTTTGCTCCTTGCTTTGCTCGCCGCTCTTTATATCGCTGAGGAACGGGGGAGGAGGATCAGGAAAGCGGAGAGCCCAGACCGCCCGGCCCCTCGCCGTGCGCAAAGCTTCATATGCCTGGCGGATGCGCTGGAAAGCTTCCCGGTCCTTCTCCGGCGGGTTCTCCCTGACCAGCATGGTGTAGCGCCGGCGTATCTCTTCATCGTCGACCGTATAGCGGCGCTCGTTCACCCCAAGCACGACAAAAGGATTTTCCTTTTCTTCATGGCTCATTTCCTTTTGATGCCGAGCCAAGATTTCCGCCCCTTTCCTTTTAGGTATCCTCATCCCTTTGCTTCAATTGTATCTCGTAGATGAGACAGCACAATTGAGAGGAGTCGGGATGATGGCGATATAGTGTCTTGGCGAGCTCCAGAGCGATATCAAGGTTGCCGTTAACAAAAAGATACCTGACGAAGCCCAAAGATGCATCCAGCTGATAATGCCACTCCTTGATGGCCCTCCGGGCAAAACGTCTCCCTTCATTTACAAAGCCGGAAGCAAAGCAGATATCGGCGGCTTGGGCATACGCATTTCCACTGCCGTCCAATTTTAACGCTTTCTTGACGTAGCTCAGTCCTATCTCCCGCAGCTGGGTGAAGCCGCACAGGATTTTCCCAAAACGAAACAAGGCGCCGGCCGGTTGGATATTGTTGTTTGTGATGAGTTTATCTATCTGAGCCTGGGCGGCGGATTTATCGCCGTTCAGCAAATAACAGCAGGCCAGATAAGCTTGGCCGTCCAGATTTTCCGGATCGAGCTGCAAGGCTTCACGGAAGATTTCTCTGGCCCGCTCGCGGTTTTTGCCGGCTGCAGCCGACAATTCCCTTTCTCCTTTGGTAACATAGGCGGCGGCCAGTGCGGTCCGCACTTTTTGATCATCCGGAGTCAAACGATACAATTGCTCCCAGGCGGCGAGCTCTTCCTTTTCCATTTCCGCCTGGTTATAGATCAGCGCCGCTCGCCTCAGCAGTTCAGGGTCTGTAACTATCTGGTGCTGAATAGGCAGCAAAGCCCGGCGCACCAGCTGGGCTTCTCTTGCAGAAGCCGCCACCTCCGCTGTTTCCAACCGGTCAAGAGGATCGGCATGGCGGTTGTTGATGATATTAAGCAACCATTCTTCTTTAATATCGGCATCGATTTGCATGGCGATGCGGCACAGATGCAGATAAACCTGAATAGCCATCTGTTCGGCCGTATAGCGGTCCATGCCGAGAGTGAGGGCCGCCTTAGCCTGCCCCTTGTTCCTGAGGCTTTCTGCATATGATTCCCAATATTCCATGGACTCGACGTCCTCAGCGGTTTTTTCCTTAAATAGCGCCAGGTTGTGCAGCACTTCCGGAGGGAGACGATGTAAATTATCTTTATCATCGCCATGGGCTAGAGACCAAGCGGCGCCGGCGGCATCCACCAAACCTGCTTTCCAGGCGAGCCAGCCGGCATGCCAGAGCAACCGGTATAAGCAATTAAGTCCTTCTTCTATATTGGGATCCTCATGACGGCTGCTTTTATCCAGAACGGCCTGGGTTAGCTCACCGACTCGTGCAGTCCATGCTCCGATATTTATGCCCTTAACTTTGGCCCTTGGCGTTTTTTCGGATCCGGAACCTTGCCAAGTTAAAAATTCCGCCAAATATTGAGCTCCGGTCGCCGCCAGTCGATAAGAAAGGGGAAGATCCTGATCTGCGGCCAAAGCTTTTTCGATGAGGGCAGCGGCCGTTTTATGCTTGCCGGTCACCAGGCAGAAGAGTCCGGCTTCCAGTTTTACCAGGGGCGGCAGTTGGTGCGCTCTTTCCCAATCGATCACGAGATCCAGGGGTTGCCGGTTAATGGTGCATTTGGCCCAGGCGGCCAGTCTGGCTAGGGCCACCCGGCCGGCGGCTTTTTTCGGCGCCGTGCTTTGCAGCCGGTTCCAGAGCACCTCCCATTGAGCGGCCAGAATCTCCGGGCCGGACTGGATAGCCGCCAGCGCCTGGTGATAGGCCACCCGCCAGGAAGGGGCGACCTGCCAGGCTTTTTCGTAGGCGGCCAGTGCATCCTGCCAATAACCCAGGCGATGATGAGCCAGACCAAGATGGTATAAATATATGCCATCATCCGGCATCCACTTGGTGGCGTTGGTCAATTCAGCAATGACCGCCCGCGGCCTCCCCTCCCGGAGATAATCGAGGGCTTGGCGGAAATGGGCTTCCGCGGCTATGCCGGCCCAAAACTGAGTTTGGGCGCTTATTGTGGGGGCACCCTCCTCGCCGGCACCGGGCCCGGCATCGGGTCCGGTACCGCCGCTTGTCCCGCCTCCGGCGCCCGCCCTTCTGCCGGCCGGGGCCGGAGAGGCATATCTTTTAGCCAGGTTGACGACGGTGGACCACTCTTGGCGGTTAAAGGCCTTCAGGGCCTGGTTGGCCAGAGTGGCAAAATCCGCCGCCGGTACCGGCTGGGGAGATGGAGAGGGGACGCCTTTTCCGCCGGCAGACGCCGTTTTGCCGGTCATATCGCCAAGAATCATTTTCTTTTTGGTACGTTTATGATGTTTGGCCATGAACCGATATGTTCCATTCCCATCCATTTCAGCCCTTCTGTGGCAGGTGAAATTTTGTCTGGAATTATTTTGGGCCGGCAAGAGGGGAGTGGCGTTCCTCAAGCGAAAAAATGAAGCCTGTGAAATAACCGCATCTAATCAACCTGCCGCATGTCTACCTAACCTACCGAAGGAGCGCTGCTTTGCACCAGCTAAAATACTCCGTCTCCTGGAGCGGGGGCAAGGATGCCGCTCTCGCCCTTTATAAAGCCCAAAAAAGCGGTTTGCAGGTGGCTTCGCTTTTCACCA
This sequence comes from Bacillota bacterium, assembly GCA_012840225.1. Lineage (GTDB taxonomy): Bacteria > Bacillota > Limnochordia > DTU080 > DTU080 > DULU01. Next base: position 5,401 of record DULU01000098.1, on the reverse strand, counting down.
TGGTCTCTCCGCAAGGCTACACCATGTCGCACCGCCTTCCTCCAGCCCTTCTGGAACGGCAGGCGCAGGCTCTCGGCCTGCCGGTGGTGACCGGATGTGCCGACTGGAACGGCTATGAAGCCGAGTTCAAAAGAGTCCTCCGTTGCCTGAAGGCCGAAGGTTACCATGGGGTGGTCTTCGGCGATATCGACATACCCGAGCACCGGCAGTGGTGCCGCGATATCTGCGCCGCAGAAGGCCTGACGGCCGAGCACCCCCTTTGGGGATATAAGCAAGATGACTTGCTGGCCGAACTGGTGGCTCTCCGGTTTACGGCGCTCATCGTCGTCGTCCAGCTGGACAAACTGGGGACGGAATGGCTGGGGAGAAAGCTCACCCACAGCACCCTGGAGGAGCTCAAAAAGGCCGGAGTCAGCCCCTGCGGCGAATTTGGGGAGTATCACACGCTGGTGGTCGACGGCCCTATCTTCCAAGTACCGGTGCCGATCAATACCGATAAAATACTGACCAACGGCGGCTACGGCTTTCTGGATCTGACTTGATCAACCTTATAAAGCCTTCCCAAAATGCCTAGGGGCTTCGCCACATTTCCCCGAATCCATGTCGCGAAAATGTGATCGAAATCACACCTGCGGTTGTTTATTGTTTTGGCGTTGCAATTGGTTGCAGCGGCACTAAGCGGATGATGAGAAGCTGGCGGACATCACCACGGAAGAGTATTTTACGCTGCGCATCCATTATGCCGACAGCACCTGGGAAACGATATAAGCCGGCCGCCTATATGCCGGCCGCCTATGGCTTCCTTATTGCGGTTTCGTTAATCCGCAGTTCAGTCCTATGCTCTGTCGCTGCCTCTGCGGTGGAAAACAGCCTTAATCATCAAGCGTTTCGGAGTCAAAATAAGCGGGAGCATTGAAGCTACCGGCGTGAGGAGGGTGGCGTTGGCCAAACGGATTCCCTCCTCACGAATTTCCTCCTCAGCGGATTCATCTCCTCACCCAAGCGCTTGATCCATATGCTACGAAGGGCTTTGGGTTACTGATCGGCATTAATTATTGATCGCCCAGAGCTTTTGCTTGACCACCTGCGACCCCCTATCCATCCCTACCGCCGGGCATATTGCAGGCAGACCCGCTTATTGGGCCGCTTGGGATCAAGGCAGGCGTTGCGCCAGTTATATTTGCAGGTATCGCAGTCAAATCTGCTGGAAGTCAAGCCCAGGCTGCGAAGGACGAGCCGGCCATAATAGGATACTTTGCGCCAAGCCGATGACGATACGAACGGCAATGCTTTCACCTCTTCAGGTCGGCGGCCGCTTCCAAGGTGGAGTAATCGCCGAGCGGCCACTCGACCGGTCGTCCTGTGGCGGCGGATTTATAGATGCCGAGCACCATCTCTATAGCCTTGAGGCCGGCTTCACCGTCGACGGCAGGGGAGCGCCCGGAGAAAACGGCATCGATGAAATCCCAATAGAGCGGGGTATGGCCTTTGCCGTATATGGGATTCAGCGGGGCAGCGGCGGTGGCCGTTGCCAGGTCGGTGTGCGCCTGGTTGGCTCCCAGATTGAAATGCCCGTTATTAATATGCCCGTTATTGTTATCGCTGCTGGAGACGATGAAGTGCTCCACTTTGTTGACTGCCATTCCGCCCAGGCAGCAGGTACCTTTTTCGCCAAAGATATTCAGTGTTTCTTCCAGGTTGGCCGGGTAGACGCAGGTGGTGCCCTCAATGATCCCCAGGGCGCCGTTCCGGAAGCGCAGCGCGGCCACGGCGGTATCTTCCGCTTCAATGGGGTGGAGGAAGGTACCGGATTCGGCATACACCCGCTCTGCATCGCCCATCATCCACAGCAGTAAATCTATGCCGTGGATGCACTGATTCATCAGGCAGCCGCCGTCGAGGGCATAGGTGCCCCGCCAGGCTTCGGCGGCGTAATAGTCGTCACCTCTATACCAGCGGACATTTATTGTGCCGTATATCAGTTTTCCCAGGAGTTTCTGATCGAGAGCTTTTCTCAGCTGTTGCACCGGAGGATTAAAGCGGTTCTGGTGGCAGACTCCCAGGCGCAGCTTTTTTTCAGCGGCGAGGGCGATCATCCGCTTAGCATCACGGGTGTCGAGGGCGATGGGCTTTTCCACCAACACATGCTTACCCGCTGCCAAAGCATTCAGGGCCATTTCGGCATGATAGCCGCTTTCCGTGGCTATGGTCACCATATCGACAGCCGGATCGTCGAGCGCCCGGCGGTAGTCGTCAATGGCGGCGACAGTGGCGGCAGCGGCGGCGGCAGGGGAGCCGGGAGGGTGAGCGTGGGCAGAAGCATGGGCATGAGCTTGGGAGCCGCAGGCCTTAAGCTCTTCATAATATAAACGCCGCGCTTTCTCCGCCTTTTCGGGAACAATATCGCAAACATAAAGCAACCTGGCCCGGTTGCAGTTTTGGGCGATGGCTCTTATGTGGTTCGGCGACACCCGTCCACAGCCAATGAACGCCACTCCAAGCTTGTCCTTTTTCAATTTGCAATGCTGCCTCCATTATGATATTTAATGAAACATACTCCAGCCAGTCTGCCCGACCGGCCGCATAACCAATTCCTCCTGATTATAAAACACCCGCTGTGATACTTGTAGGTTTGGCTATATTATGTGCCTGCTAATATGTAACGGGGCTGCCACCGGCGCTCTTTAAAGAAACCGCCGGCGCAGCCCCATTCAGCTGCGGCTCAGAGCTACCGCAGCCGCCCATTATTTATCTTTCTTGTCCTGGTTTATTTGCCTTTTTGCCGTGTCTGCCACCATTCGGCCAGCGAGGCGCTGATCACTTCATTGGCGCTCTGCAAGGCTACCTGAGGAGCCTGCTCCCGCTTGATCGCTTTATCCCAGGCCGACTGGAAGGAACTCTGCCAGACATTGGCCGGGATCATATAGAGGACGCGTTCCGGCCGGTAGGTCATGATCTGGACGGCAAAAGCCCTCCAGGGGTGACTCTGGAACCTCCTGTCGCTCAGGAGTCTCTTCAAATAGGGGATGCCGCCCCTGGCGATGGTAAATGGCTCCGCCTTCTCATACACCAGGAAGCGCATGAACTCCCAGGCTTCCTCGGGATGCTTGGTGGAGCGGCTGATAGCCAGGCAGCTGGCGGAAGCTCCGGAGAAGCGGCCGCCTTCTTTCCCGACACCCACCGGGCTGGGCATGGTGAGGTAATGCTCAAAATTGCTGGTGGTCAGATTGCCGACAAAGACGGAGGTATCGATCAGCATGCTGTACCTGCCGTTCAGAAACTGGGTGCGGGGGCTGCCGGCAGGCAGGGGAGATACGCCATATTCATGGATCAGATCGGAAGCATACTGCAGGGCGGCGATGGTGTTGGGATGAGTAAGCTGGGCCACCGGCCGCTCCACCCAACTGCCGTCCGCAGCCTGCTCTTTTTCCATGGTGATCAATTTGCCGTCATTCAGCCACACCCAGTGCCACCTGTCGCCGCCGTTTTGGCCGTTGACATAGAATCCCCACTGCACCACCTGATCGGCCTGCCGTACCGTCAGACGGCGGGCCCAGGTCAAAAGATCGTCCCAATTCTTGACCGGAAAAGTCTGCCCGGAATAAAGACCGGCTTGTTCGGCATGCTGGCGGTTGACATATAAAGCCCGTTCGTTGCTTTCAATAGCCAGCTGATAGACATGGCCGTCCACGATGCTGAAACTCCACAGGTCGTCGACGAATTCGGAGCGGGGAATGCCGTTGGGGCCGTCCAGGTATTTGTTCAGAGGGAGCAGGGCGCCATGTTCTCCACCGAGGATTTCCGCTGTCTGGCCTACGCCGAAGGTCAGATCCGGCGCTACCCCGGTGGCGTAGGCGATCAGAAACTTCTCTTCATTCTGTGCCTGCTCTATGGTGACCCTGATATTCGGATGGGTAGCGTGAAACTCTTCAATTATTTGGGCCAAAGCGTTTCCGGTGGGGGAGCCTGGGCCCCAACCCCATAAGCGCAGCTCTACCTGGGCAGCACCGGCCAGGCCGGCCAAGCCCGCCAAACTTGCCAAACCCATCAAACCCATTAAAACCACCAGAATGAGCATCTTTTGCCTGGACACTTTTACTGACACCTCTCTTCCTGATAGATGGACCTTTTACTGCACCATTAACCTTTCTCTACTCAAGCGGCTGGTATAAACTTACAAAACAATATTAGTCGCCTCTCACCCCTTCCTCCGGCGCAGCTGCCGCCGCTCAGGATATATCGAGCGGCACCTGCATGATATATACTCTTTTCCCATCCTCCCAGGCGAAGTGCAGCTCTCCCCGCTCCTCATCGATGAACCCGTCCGGATAATTCAGGCTGGCTTGCTCATCCCGGACCAGATCCACCTTAACCTCCCAGGTGCGCATGTCGTCCCGGCTTACCCATAAAGACAGGGGATTGCGCCGCCCTTTCTTCACCCCATCGGTGCCGGAAGGATTGTGGATGAGGAAAATGCGCCCGTCCCGGGACCGCAAGAGCTTGACTTTGCTTGAGGGATTCGGGATATTGCTGCGTTCCAAGGGGGTCCAGGTTTCACCCCTGTCATATGAACAGCTGAGCCACAGCCAGCCGTCCGCCCATTCCCGGGTGAGCAACACAATGGAACCGTCCGAGCGCTCGACTATCTTGGGTTCAAAGAAATGGCGTGGTCGCTCTCGCCAAAGATAGCCGCATAATCTAAATGATGCCCCCTCGTTGTCCGATATGATCACGCCTACCGAGTAGCGATGGTTTCTGTTGGCCCAGTCGACGGCGGCACGGTAGATCAATTGATGATCGGCGCCCCAGGCCAGCTCCAACTGGGGAATCACCCGGCTGCCAACAAGGGGCACTACCGGCGGTCTTCCCACCGATGGTTCGCACCATTCGTCACCGATATGCTCCGCCCAGCTCACAGGGATGATCCAGCGACCTGAGCTGTGCACAATACCCTGGTTGACCCACATGTTGTGAATGCCGCCGGGAATGGAGTGCGGCCCCGTCCAGGTCCGACCGCCGTCACGGCTTATGGCCCGGTAACTCTGCAGGTTGGTCAACCATCCTCCCAACCGGTAGGTTTGCAGGAAGGCATGAATCTCACCTGGACGGGGTACGAAAAGCTCTGTGGTGAATAGGCCGCGCCAAGCATGCCGGAAAAGGACCTCAGGCTTTGACCAGGAGCGGCCGTAATCTTCGCTGAAAGCCGCCATGGTGAAATTGCCGTCGGTAGGTTCACCGAAACCACCCGTTGTCCAGGTGCAGATCAGGCGCTCGCCTCCCAGGTGGCGGAGTATGCCTTCCCGGGTCCACAATTTAATGCCAGTATCAGCCCAGGGGTAGCCATCCTTTCCCGGCCACAGCTCATATTGCTTCACATCCGGATTGATCCAGCGGGTGCTTT
>DULU01000097.1 GCA_012840225.1 Bacillota bacterium | reverse complement strand
CCAGCAGGGCGGCCGCCCCTTTGGCGGCGGCCGCGGCAGCAAACTGGTGACCGTCAAAATGGAACCCTCTGATACAAGCAAATATGGCTCCGGGCGGCATGGGGGCGCGGCTGTCGTAGGAGACGGCCTGAATGATCCGGCCGCTCTCTCCCACCACTTGCCCGCCTATCCTGGCTGCCAGGGTCTCTAAAGTGATTCCGGGTGTCGCCGTCAATGACCATCTCTCCCCACTTTACTTTGCCCCAAAGCCGGCACCGGGCTACTGCGGCAGGGCGAATTTGACGTATACTCTTTCTCCCTTCGGCACCAGTGTACCCGGAGGAGGCACCTGTTCCTTGGCCATCCCGCTGCCTTCCACGACGATCACCAAGCCGACCCGGCCCAGTTCGACAGCGGCATCGCGCAAAGAGGTGCCGCGCACATCCGGAACCACCACCATCTCGGCATCGCCTTCGTCGCTGAAGAAGGCGAGATGCACTTTGGTGCCCGGCGGTACCTCGGCGCCCGGTTTGGGAAACTGCTGCTCCACAAACTGGCCGCTACCGGTGACGCTCGCCTCCAGCCTGGCCTTCCTGAGCATTTCCAAGGCTTCCTCTTTGGGCAGATTCACTACATTGGGTACAAAAACCTGTCCGGGAGTGACAGGGATTTTCTCCTCAAACAAGCGCTCCACGCCGAGATACTCCAAAGCGTCCCCCACCACCGCACTGAATACCGGCGCCGCCCAGGTGCCGCCATAGGCCGGGCGCACCCCGATCTTATAGAGCACCACTATCCCGGCGATCTGCGGGTCATCCACCGGGGCGAAACCGATGAAGGAAGCCACGCGGTCGTCGGAATAGCCGCCTGTGGCCGCCGGGATCTGCGCCGTGCCGGTCTTGCCGGCCACCCGGTAGCCGGGCACTTCTCCCCTGGCCCCGGAACCGTTTACCACCACCGAACGCATCACTTTGGCGAAATCCATGGCCGTGGCTTCGGAGATCACCTGGCGGACCATTTCCGGTTGGAATGATTCCACCACCCGCCCGTTGCGGTCCCTGATCTCTTTGACCAGTCTCGGCTTCATCAGCTTGCCCTTGTTGGCGATGGCCGACACCATCATGGCCATCTGCAGGGCGGTCACCGCCACCCCCTGACCGAAGCCGATGTTGGCCCATTGCAGCAATTCGCCATGCTTGATCTCCCCCGGTTTGGGCACCAGACCGGACCGTTCGCCGGGGAAATCGATGCCCGTCTTTTCGCCGAAGCCGAACCCGGTGATATATTTATAAAAGTTTTTCGGCCCCAGGCGGTCAGCCGCCAGGATGGCAAAGACCGGGTTACAGGAATTCTCCGTAGCCTCGACAAAGGTCTGCACACCATGACCCTGACTTCTCCAGCAGTTTACCCACCCGCCCCATTTATTCAGGTGCACCGGGTCGACAAAGGTCTCATCCAGGGTGACCACACCGGTTTCCAGGGCGGCCGCCCCGGTGACCACCTTGAACGTGGAGCCCGGCTCGTAGATGTCGGTAAAGATGCGGTTGCGGCGGTATTCGGCCGGCACCGCCTGGTAATCATTGGGATTAAAGGTGGGATAGACGGCCGAAGCCAGAATCTCCCCGGTTTGCGGCTGGACCAGCAATATCATGCCCGCTTCAGACTGCGTTTCCACCACAGCCCGGGCCAGCTCCCGCTCGGCTATATACTGAATCACATGATCGATGGTGAGCACCAGGTCGTGGCCGTCCAGCGGGGCAATCCTCTGCTCTTTGGCGCCCGGAATCACCCTGCCCGTGGCATCTCTTTCCTGCAACAGCATGCCGTCGATCCCTTTTAAATATTGTTCATATTGCTTTTCCAGACCTTCCAGACCCTGATTTTCGATACCGGCAAAACCGATCACATGCGCCGCCAGCTGGTCGTGAGGATAAAACCTCTGCGGGCGAACGGTGATATCGATCCCATCCAGCTTCAGTTCCCGCACTTTTTTCGCCGTGTCCGGATCCACCCGCAGCTTGAGCCATACCATGCGCTGCTTTCTGGACAGTCTTTCCACGAGCCAGTCGTAATCCAGATCGAGCAGGGGCGCCAGATCGGCCGCCGCTTTGGCCACATCCTCGACCTCAGCAGGTATGGCATATACGGCATCTGTGCTCATGCTGACGGCGAGGGGGGTCAGGTTCCGATCCAGGATGTCGCCCCTGTCGGCCAGGATGGGGATGGCTCCCCGCCTTTGATCAAGCGCCCAGGCAAAGAGGCGATCCCCCATGATCACATCCAGGTAGAATAACTTCAGGGTGATGATGGTGAAAATGGCTGTGAAGAGCAAAAGCAGCATGGCATTGCGTTTGCGCACAGTCACTAAGGAAAATTTTTTCACCACAGCCTCCTCCCGAACTACCGGCTTTTTCCGGCGGCCGCTGCAGCCGCCGCCGTCGTCCCATGATTATCCCAGACTTGGGCGAGCCACTTGTTGATGGCGGTGAGCCAGGCGAAACGGGGCGCACCAGCCTCGCCGCCGACCGGAGCCGGAGCGTCCGTCTCTGTGTCCGGTCCGGCCATCACCAGGTATTCCACCTGGCGCGGTTTCTGCATGCCCAGTTTTTCCCTGGCCAGCATTTCCAGGCGCTGCGGGGAGCGGGCCGCCTCCACGGCCAGAAGGAGATAACCATGCCGCCGTTCCTCGCGCTCCAGCTCCGCTTGCATTTCTCTCAGCTCGTAGGTGAGGGTCATCACCTTGACCTTGGCTATTACCAGCCCCATGGCCAGGCAGGCGACCAGGGCACAGCTGACGGCGATGACGGTGAGGGGATAGGCTGCCCGTCTCTGCGACCGCCGCTTGTGGACCGAGCTGGGGTTGGTTCCGGAACCGGATTTTACCGGTGCCTCTTCCCACCACAAATACTCGTTAACATCTCTTACTGCTGACATGGCTATGCATTCACCTCTGTTTGCAGAACACGCTCTGCAGCCCGCAACTTGGCACTGCGCGCCCGCGGATTGTGGTTTTTCTCCTCTGCCGTAGGTGTGATACATCGTCGCATCAGCGGTTTGAGGCGCGGTTTTTTTCCACAAACGCATACGGCTAACTCAGGAGGGCAAGTACATGGATGCGCTTCATGGTTTATAAAATTTTTAACAATCCTGTCTTCCAAACTGTGAAAAGAGATCACCACCAACCGTCCACCGCCATTGAGCAGATCCACGGCATTGTTCAGGGCACAGCGCAGGTTGTCGAGTTCCTGGTTGACGGCGATCCGCAAGGCTTGGAAGGTGCGGCGGGCGGGATGCGGACCCCGGCGCCGCGCCGAGGCCGGGATGGCCATTTTCACAATGCGGACCAGCTCGCCGGTGGTCTCTATGGATTTTTTCCGGCGTTCGGCGGCGATGAAGTCGGCAATGCGCTCAGCCCAGCGTTCTTCTCCATAATGCCGGATAATATAGGCCAGCTCGTCCCGGTCGATGCTGTTGATCAGGGTATAGGCGCTTATCTCCTGAGAGCGGTCCATGCGCATGTCGAGAAAGGCATCCTCCTGATAGCTGAAGCCTCTCTCTTTGATGTCCAGTTGGGGACTGGACACGCCCAAATCAAGCAGGATGCCGTCCACCTTGTCTATGTTGAGCTTTTGCAGAATAGCCGGCATATCGGCGAAATTGCCCCGACAGAGGATCACCCTCTCCCCATATGGAGCCAGGCGGGTTTTGGCTGCCGTCAGGGCTTCTTTATCAAGGTCGATGCCGATCAGGCGGGTTTCCGGACCGGCCGCCGCCAGGAGAGCGGCCGCATGACCGCCTCCTCCCACGGTGCCGTCGACTATAATCCGGGCTTCGTCAGCCTTCATATAGCGCACGACTTCGGTCGGCATGACGCTTTGGTGCGCGAACGATTCAGGCAAGACCTTCTCTCCTCCCTTATCCGGCTTCATGCGGCGGCTAAACTAGAGGCCTAACTAATCCCCAGTTTCTCAGCCAGCTCTTCATATGAAGCTGCGGAGGACTCCACATAGTGCCGCCATTCTTCGCTGGACCAGATTTCCACCCGTCCCTGGACACCGATGATCTCCACGTTTTTCACCAGTCTGGCATATTCACGTAAAACCGGAGGTATGAGAGCCCGTCCTTGTTTATCCAGTTCGCATTCATGGGCTCCCGAGAAGAGGATCCGGGTAAAAGCGCGGGCGTCCGCTTTGGTGAACGGCAGGAGGCTGATTTTCTCCGCCAGCTTCTGCCATTCCGGCGTAGGGAAAACAAAAAGGCAGTGATCCAGGCCTCTGGTGATGATGAAACGCTCGCCGAGCTCTTCCCGGAACCGGGACGGGATCATCACCCTGCCTTTGTCATCCAGTGTGTGGGAATGAACTCCCAAGAACACCCCGGCTTACCCCTTTCTACCACTTCCCCCCACTTTTTACCACACCGGGTTTTTTCTAGCCCACCTCCGTAAATCCTTCTGCCATAAATGCGTTGTTTAACGATTTTTTGCCCCCTTGGGGATTTTTTCCGTGGAGTTGGCCTACCTTTCGACATGAAAAAAGCGGGCCGCCGCTTTGGGGCCCGCTCAAATGAATAGGTCAGGTAGGCTTGAGGATGGAGTTGACTTAACTTCTGGTAGCGCCCAGCAAATCTTTGTATGTCTCGATATCCATACCCGTGGACACCCGTTTCACCACGACATCCGATCCTTTCCTACGGGCGCAGTCCACACAACGTTTCGTTTCCGGCAATACTTCCAGCCTGGCGGCAGGTATCAGCTTGTGACAAATCTCACACCGGCGACGCATCGGTCTTTCCCCCTCCGACTTTGGCTCTCTCCCCTAAAAAGATCAGGTCTAAAACCGGAATTCCACCTGCACATCGGCGCCGACAACCACTTCGCCCGGCATCACGGGGGTGGCCTGATCGAGCGCTACGGCAGCGTAACGCTCTGAGCCGCCCATTTTCGGCACCGGATAGGAGGAGTTTTCCTGAACGGCTACAATGCGGACCGCGCCGGCACCGGCAGCCTCAGCCAGGATCTCGGCTTTCCGCTGCGCGTCGGCTACCGCCCGGCGCAAAGCCTCCTCGGCCACATCCCGGCTGTTCCGCAATCCGAAGCGGACATTGTTGATGGTATTTCCGCCGCCGGCCACCACGGCGTCCATGACGGAGCCCAGATTGGCTAAATCTTCAACGATCACGCTCAGTTCGTGCACGGCTCTGTACCCAAGCAAAGTCCGCTGCCTGTCGCTGTAATCATATTCAGCGTTCAGACTGAAATTAATCGTCTGTATCGATTTTTCCGGGATACCTTTTTTCTTTAAGGTCTCGATCAAGGCGGCGGCTTTTTGCGCCGCTTCTTTCTGCGCCTTATCCGCCGTCTTGGCCAGGATGCTCACCCCGACGGTGAGGGTGGCGGTGTCGGGCACCGCCCGGATTTCCGCCTGACCGCTCACGGTGATGGTTCGTTCCGCCAAAAGGTCATCTTCATCGGCGGCCACCAGGTGGCGGACACCCATCCCCGCCGACAATAACAATAAAAGGGAGAATATACCAACAATTAAGGCGCGCTTTGTCTGCAACTTCCGGCCTCCTAAAAAAGCGAAAGTCTCTGTCCCAAATAAAATACCAAAATGCCGAAAACCTGAAACCTGTGCTTCTTCACTTGCCCCCAGGTTTCAGGTTCCGGAATGAGATGGTACCACCAGCGGGATTCGAACCCGCGCCACCGCCTTGAAAGGGCGGCGTCCTAGGCCCCTAGACGATGGTGGCACATCGCAGGTGGTGGGCCTGGCAGGATTCGAACCTGCGACCTGCCGATTATGAGTCGGATGCTCTGACCGGCTGAGCTACAGGCCCGAAGGTCACATTTGTGATTATATCATGGCGCCGGCTGCTCTGCAATGCCTATTCTTTTAAATTCTTTTAAAGACAGCCAGGAGCTCACCGGCGATTTCCCCGTTTTGCGCCATACCGTCAAGTATTTGCAGGGCTTCCTCTTTTCGGAGCGGCGCTTTGTAGGGCCGGTCGTGAGCGGTGAGCGCGTCGTAGATGTCGGCGATGGCCAGGATGCGGGTCTGCAGAGGTATTTCCTCCCCCTTGAGGCCGAGAGGGTAACCTTTGCCGTTCAGTTTCTCATGATGGCCTCCGGCTATGGCCGGCACCCGGGCCAGTTTCCGGGTGAAGGGAATGGCGGCCAATAGTTTCCTGGAGATGGCGGCATGCTCCCGCATCAGGGAGAGTTCGGCTCCGGTGACATTGCCTTGACGGATGGCCAGATTCTCCAGTTCATCTTCCGTCAGCACCGGTTGCCGAACGCCGTTGTCCAGATATTGTCTCTTGGCGATCAGGCGCAGGCGCGCCAGTTTTTCATCGGAAACGTAATCCATCGTCTGGTTGAGGTCGGTAAGAAAGGCCAGTTCTTCATCGAGCGCCGCCAACTCTTGCTCGATTTCCCCGCTCTTCTCCTCCCGGAAGGGGCAGGCGGCGGTAGAGTGCGGGCAGGACGCCATGGATAAAAGGCGCCCCTTAAGCGCCGCCATTTCCACCTGCGCTTTTAACAGCAGGAAGCGGAGCCGCACCATTTCTATGCGGTCGCACAGCGCCTCCAGTTTCCGGCGCTTTTCGATGATGTGCACCGGTATCGGCGGCCAGCGAAGGCGGCGAGACCTTCTCCATCCAGGTCCAGTTGCAGGCTGTCGTTCTGCACGATGGCAAAACGCAAAAGATCGCCCTCTACCAGGTATAGCGTTCCACCGTCTGCTGAGGTGAAGCGCCTGGCTTCAGTGACGATCATTTTCAGGAGGTGATCCAGATTATGCTCCGCCGACAGGGCTATACCGATGGCGTTCAGCGCCTCCAGCTGCTGATAACTCAAACCATCCTTCCCTGCCCAGGTCATAGGGTCATATCACCCGCCCTCACTCCAGGAAATCCTTCAGCTTCTTGCTGCGGCTGGGATGGCGCAACTTGCGCAAGGCTTTGGCTTCGATCTGCCGGATGCGCTCCCTCGTCACCCCGAACACCTGACCCACTTCTTCCAGGGTCCGGCTGCGCCCGTCGTCCAGGCCGAAGCGCAGGCGCAACACTTTTTCTTCCCTGTTGGTCAAGGTATCCAGCACATCCTCCAGCTGCTCTTTCAGCATGTAGAAGGAGGCGGCTTCCGCCGGGGCCAGAGCTTCTTCATCCTCGATAAAGTCGCCCAGGTGGCTGTCTTCCTCTTCGCCGATCGGCGTCTCCAGGGAGACCGGTTCCTGATTGATCTTCATGATTTCCCGCACCCGTTCAACGGGCATATCCATCTCCTGAGCCACCTCTTCCGGTAGCGGTTCCCGCCCCAGTTCCTGGAGCAGCTGCCGGGAGACTCGGATCAATTTGTTGATGGTCTCCACCATGTGCACCGGAATGCGGATGGTGCGGGCCTGATCAGCGATGGCCCTGGTGATGGCTTGCCTGATCCACCAGGTGGCATAGGTGCTGAACTTGAAGCCCTTGCGGTAGTCAAATTTCTCGACGGCTTTGATCAGCCCGAGATTGCCCTCCTGGATCAGGTCCAAAAACTGCATGCCCCGGCCGACATATCTCTTGGCGATGCTGACCACCAGGCGCAAGTTGGCCTCCGCCAGCCGCCTTTTGGCCTCCTCATCGCCGGCCTCGATGGCCTTGGCCAGCTCCACTTCTTCCTCCGCCGTCAACAGCGGCACCCGGCCGATCTCCTTCAGATACATGCGCACATGATCCTGCTCGACGCCTTCGGGAAGGCCGAGCGTCAGATCGGCATCGCTTTCGGGGGAACTGGGCACATGGTCGGCATGATGGCCGCTGCCTTCGATGTCCACCTTGCCGTCCAAGCCGCTGTCGAGGTCGACATGCTCGGCGGCGATATCCACCCCCTGGCTCTGCAGCCGCGCATACACATCGTCGATCTGCTCAGGTGTCAGTTCGATATCTTGAAAGGCATCCATGATTTCCTGGTAGGTGAGCATACCAGCCTGTTTGCCTCGCTGAATCAGTTCATTCAATGCTTCGTTCTGATTGTTTATTCCTTCTTTGTCAGCCATTGTGGAACCACACCCCTCCCTTAGCAAGCCTGAGGCTGATTCATCAGATCCTGTTTGACCATTTTTCGCCAGCGCCGGTAGGCCAACAAGCTATAACACCACTGCTGCATGAAATATACCGGATCGGATTCCACCAGCGCCGCCAGCGCATTCTCCAGTTCGGTCAACTCTTCCCGGCGCTTTATCAAGCGCAGTTTTCGCAGACAATCTTGCCAGGTCAACTGCCAGTCGTCCTTGCTCAAGAGCTCCTCCAGGACGCCCCCGGCGGAGAGCTCCGCCAGGTGTTCATAAAAAGCTTCTTTGTTGCCTTCGGTCATGAGCCACCGAAACACGACATTGTATGCCTCGAGGCTGAAAGGCGCCTCACCCAATTCGGCGTAAACCGCCGCTACACCGCTTGGATCCCGAATCAGGCAGCGCAGTAGCTCTCTCTCGGCGATGCGGGCCGGGCCGGCCAGTTGCTCCTGCGGCATAAATTCCCTACTAGTATCGCGGTTTTTGGAATTTGTATGCCGCCCGTCGGCAAAACCGCGCTTACCCGGCGCCAATTCTTCCGCCAGGCTGGTATAGGGCACCTGCAGGCGGGCAGCCAATCTTTGCAGATATATGTCGCGCTCCACCGGGCTCTTCACCCCGGCGATCACCGGCTTCAGGGCTTCTATTGCGGCCAGGCGGTCGGAGACGCTGTGCACGTCCACACCCCGCAGTGCTTCTTCCAGCTGGAAGTCCCGGAAAGGCAGAGCCTTTTCCAGGCGCCCGTAGAAGGCCGCCGCCCCCTCCCGCCTGATGTAGCTGTCGGGGTCGTCTCCGGGAGGCAACTCCACTATCTTCACGCTCTGCGTGTCAAAAGTCTCCGCCAGGCGGGACAAGCCGGCGACCACCCCTTTTTTCCCGGCCGCATCCGCATCGTAGCAGATGTAAATGTCCGCGGCCAGGTTTCTCATCTGGCGCATGTGGGCGGCGGTCATGGCCGTACCGCAGGTGGCCGTGACATAATGAATCCCGGCCTGATGCAGAGCCAGACAATCGAAATAACCTTCCACCAGAATGATCCGTCCCGAGCGGCGGATGCCTTCCCGGGCCTGGGGCACGCCGAAGAGCTGCCTGCTTTTGTTGAATAGCGGCGTCTCGGGAGAGTTGATATATTTCGGCTGCAACTCGTCCAAGGCCCGACCGCCGAAGGCTACCGGGTGTCCCCCGCCGTCCAGTATCGGGAAGACGATGCGATGGCGGAAGAGGTCGAAAAAGCTGCCGTCTTCCCTTTTCAGCAGCAAGCCTGCCAGATGTCCCTCCGCCGCTTTGCCGTAGCCCAGGAGGTATCGGGTGAGGGCATCCCAGGAATTGGGCGCGTAACCCAGGCGGTAGTGCCTGGCGGTCTCTTCGCTTATCCCCCGCCGGAGCAAATAATCGCGGGCGGCCTGGTTCTGCGGCAAAAAAAGTTGATGCGTAAAAAAGGCTTCAGCCGCCCGGTTCACTTCATATAAAATATTCCTGAGCCGGGGATCGCCACCGGCGGCGGCTTTTTGCGGCAGTGCTATGCCCACCCTGGTGGCCAATCTTTCCAACGCCTCGGGGAAGGAAATTCCTTCCATCTGCATGACGAAGCTGAAGACGTCGCCAGCGGCTTTGCAGCCGAAACAATAATAAAAACCTTCCTCCGGATTGACGCTGAAAGACGGCGTATCTTCCGCATGGAACGGGCATAGGCCGATATATCTGCGGCCCGACTTGCGCAAGCGCACATAATTACCGATCAGGTCGGCCAGATTTATGCGGGAGCGAATCTCCTCTTTGAGCTGCTTCGGCTCAATGCCGGCCATAACGGTCGATTGCCTCCGTTTTTTGTCGTTTTCTCATGATAATTTTCGGCAGGTGGCTTAATTCTCCTTCCCTTAAGGTGAAGAGCCCACGCTGTAGAGCGTGGGCTCATAAGCTTATCTCTACTTCCTCACTCAGGCTCTCGGTTTTTTCAGATTCGCTTGTGCCGCAGCTAACCTGGCTATGGGCACGCGATAGGGCGAGCAGCTGACGTAATCGAGACCGACATTGTGGCAGAAGGCCACAGAAGCCGGATCTCCGCCATGCTCTCCGCAGATACCCACTTTCAGGGTGGCTTTGGACGAGCGCCCTTTCTTCACACCCATGTCCACCAGCTGACCGACGCCGGTCTGGTCGAGGGTCTGGAAGGGATCCTTCTCCAGAATGCCCTGATCCAGATAGGAGTTGATGAAGCTGCCGGCATCGTCCCGGCTGAAGCCGAGGGTCATCTGGGTCAGGTCGTTGGTGCCGAAGGAGAAGAAGTCGGCCTCCTTGGCGATCTCGTCGGCGATCAGCGCCGCTCTGGGCACTTCGATCATGGTGCCGACTTTATATTCCACGTTGACGCCCATCTCTTTCATGGTGGCGGCCGCCACTTCGTCGACTACCGCTTTCATGGTGGTGAACTCTTTCATGATGCCCACCAGAGGAATCATCACTTCGGGAATCACTTTGATGCCCTCTTTGGCGAGTTGGCAGGCGGCCTGGAAGATTGCTTCAGCCTGCATCCGGTAGATCTCCGGATAGGTGATGCCCAGGCGGCAGCCGCGATGGCCCAGCATGGGGTTGAATTCCTTGAGGCTCTCCACTTTGGCTTTGATGGTGGAAAGCGGCACGCCCATCTCCTTGGCCAGCTCGGCCATGGTCTCCTCATCATGGGGCACAAATTCATGCAGCGGCGGGTCGAGCAGGCGGATGGTGACCGGTAAGCCCTCCATCACCTTGAATATTTCATAGAAGTCTTTCCGCTGTATGGGCAAGAGCTTGGCCAGAGCTTTCTCCCGGCCGGCCGAATCGGAGGCGAGGATCATCTCCCGCACGGCGGCAATCCGGCCTTCACCGAAGAACATGTGCTCGGTGCGGCAAAGCCCGATACCTTCGGCGCCGAACTTGCGGGCCGTGGCGGCGTCGTTGGGCGTGTCGGCGTTGGTGCGCACGCCCAGCACCCTGGCTTTGTCCGCCCACTCCATCAATTTGCCGAAATGGCCGGCGAGCTGAGGCTCTACCAGCTTGGCCTGGCCGATGATCACTTCACCGGTGGTACCGTTCAGGGTGATCCAGTCGCCTTCATTCACCCTTTTGCCGCCGATCATCACAAATTTCTCTTCTTCATTGACCTTGGCGTCGCTGCAACCGGCCACGCAGCACTTGCCCATACCGCGGGCCACCACGGCGGCGTGGGAGGTCATGCCGCCCCTGGCGGTCAGGATACCCTGAGCCACGTCCATGCCGCCGATGTCTTCGGGCGAGGTCTCGGTGCGCACCAAAATCACTTTTTCACCTTTGGCCGCCCAAGCTTCGGCATCATCGGCAGTGAAGACCACCCGGCCCACTGCCGCTCCGGGAGAAGCCGGCAGACCTTTGGCGGCTGCTTCCACCTTTTCCTTCGGGTCGATCATGGGATGCAGCAGCTGATCGAGCTGCTCGGGCTCGACGCGCAGGATGGCGGTGTTAACGTCGATCAGACCTTCTTCCACCATCTCCACGGCGATGCGCACAGCCGCCTGGGCCGTCCGCTTGCCGGTACGGGTCTGCAGCATGTAGAGCTTGCCTTCCTGGATGGTGAACTCGATGTCCTGCATCTCGCGATAATGCTGCTCGAGCTTCTTATATATCGCTACCAGCTCTTCATAGATATTAGGCATCTGCTCGGCCAGCCTGGCGATGGGCTCGGGGGTGCGAATGCCGGCCACCACGTCTTCGCCCTGGGCGTTCATCAGGTATTCGCCGTAGAAGACATTCTCGCCGGTGCTGGGGTTGCGGGTGAAAGCCACGCCGGTGCCGGAGGTCTCACCCAGGTTACCGAAGACCATGGCCTGCACGTTGACTGCCGTGCCCCAGTCGCCGGGGATGTCGTGAATCTTCCGGTAGCGGATGGCTCTGGGGTTGTTCCAGGAATTGAACACGGCGTTGATGGCCCCGCGCAGCTGCTCGACCGGATCATCCGGGAACGGCCGGCCGATCTCGGCTTTTACCAGTTCCTTGAACTTAGAAACCAGTTCCCGCCAATCCTCGGCGGTGAGATCATAGTCCAGCTGTACCCCTTTGCGCTCCTTGACTTCATCGATCAGCTTCTCAAACTTCTCGTGAGCGATGCCCAGCACCACATTGCCGTACATCTGGATGAAGCGACGGTAGCTGTCCCAGACAAATCTGGGATTGTTCGTCTTTTTCAGGAGGCCCTGAGCGGTTCGTTCGTTCAGGCCGAGGTTCAGCACGGTATCCATCATGCCGGGCATGGAAACCCGGGCCCCGGAGCGCACCGACAACAGAAGCGGGTTCTCCGCATCGTTGAACTTGGCCCCCATGGCCTCTTCCACTTTGCGCATGTTTTCCCAGATTTGCTCTTCCAGACCGTCGGGCCATTTTTCGTCATTTTCGTAATAGGCGGTACAGACTTCCGTGGTGATGGTGAATCCTGCGGGGACCGGGATGCCTAGCGACGACATCTCCGCCAGATTGGCGCCTTTGCCACCCAGCAGGTTCTTCATCCCTGCTTCACCGTCGGCCGTACCGTTTCCGAAAAAGTAGACCATTTTCTTCTCTTTCATATTACTGCATCCTTCCTTTCGCCAGTCGCCGGTACCTGTCGCACAGACAACTTCATCCCCTGCGCGGCCCAAGCCCGTCCGCACAGTGCGGTGATGAAGATGGAGGGACTAAATATAGCCCAGTAGGGCTCTTGATACCCCGGTCTTTTTCGGCGCTTTTGCCGATTATCCTCCCGTTAACGCAACTTTTACATCCCCCGGTTGTCGAAATTCTCGACGATTTCTCCCGATACCACCTCAAAGCGGGCGTCCGGTTGTCCCCGGCGCTCTATCTCGATAGAGCAGCGCCCCAGAAGGCAGACGGCGGCGCTCACCAGTGCCAAGGTGGGGGCGATGATGGCCCCGATGACGCCGGCAGTCACCGGAATCTCAGCCATGCTGCGGCCGTCTTTTTTCACCACTATTTTGGTCACGTTGCCTTGGCGGATCAGGGCTTTGATCTTTTCCAGCACCTCTTCACCTTTGTCCTCCCAGTCCAGCCACTGGGCCGGTCCTTTGGCCCGCGCTTTCTCATGCATGATGACGGCCTGCAACACATCCCCGCCGGCTTTGTCCAACAGTTCGGCTGCCTCGCTATAGGAGACTCCGGTGCGCTCCCTGATCTGATCCACCTTTTTTAGCCGTTCCGCTTGCTCCATGCTCATTTCACCTCTTTGTTTAGTAACGCCTGCAGAAAAACTCTGCTATTAGGTTCTCTTTCCAGGCGTTCTTTTATAAATGAGGCCATCAGCTCTTCCAATTGGCCCATGACGGCGCCGCCGGCCGGGAATGAGGCCAGGTTGTCGGAGGCGGTGGACAATAGAGAACGCATGGTCGGCAGGAGATCCCGGCTGATTCTGAGGCAGCCCGTCCGGTGCGGGGCACAGCGGTGGCAGACGCCGCCTCCGCCTTGCGGGTCGAAAAACTCCGCTCCGCCCATAGCGACCAGTGGTTGCCGGCAATCGAGGCAATAGTCCAGCTCGGGCAGGAATCCCAGAGCCCGCATCAGTTGCAATTCATACCAGCGCAACACCAATGCCGACGGGACGGCGCCACAATCCAACAGATCCAGCGCGGCCAGCAAAGCGTAGAAAGTATCCTCATCCTCCTCCTCCAGCGGCCATCCTATGTCGGTGAGCTCGGTAATATACGAAGCTTCCGCCAGCAAAAGCAAATCTTCCCGCAGGCGGCGGAAGGAGCGCAGGAGCTGTCCCTGGCTCAGGTTGTGCAGGGAGCGATTGGTAAATATCAGGTAGTGACCCAAGGTGAAAGGCTGCGTGGCAGCCAATAGCGCACTGCGGGCGCGGCGAGCGCCCCTGGCGGCGGCTTCCATCTTCCCTTTATCCTTGGTGAAGAGCACCACCACTTTATCGGCTTCGCCCAGGTCGCGGGTGCGCAACACCAATCCGTCCGTTCTGATCAATGCCATCTTATATGCCTTCCTTAAAACAGGACGCCGGGTTCCACCTGGCGCCCGGGCTCCTTGCGGCCCAGGTAGCGATAGGCCGAGGAGGTGACCATACGCCCCCTGGGTGTGCGCTGCAGGAAACCCAGCTGCATGAGATACGGCTCATAGACATCCTCGATGGTCTCGGGTTCCTCAGCCGTGGCCGCCGCCAAGGTGTCGACGCCGACCGGTCCGCCGTCGAAGGTGTCGATGATGGTGGAGAGAAGGAGCCGGTCGACCTTGTCCAACCCCATTTCGTCGATTTCAAAAAGCGCCAGGGCCTGGGCGGCCACCTCGCGGGTGATCACTCCGCCAGCGCGCACAGCGGCATAATCCCTCACCCGGCGCAAGAGCCTGTTGGCCACCCGCGGCGTACCCCGGGAACGCCGGGCAATCTCCTCGATACCCCCGGCGTCGATCTCGATGTTCAATACCCTGGCCGCCCGGCCGATGATGATGCCCAGATCGCGGCTGGTATAAAACTCCAGCCGCTCCATCACGCCGAAACGATCGCGCAAGGGTGAAGTGAGCATGCCGGCTCTGGTGGTGGCCCCAATCAAGGTGAAGCGGGGCAGCTCCAGGCGCAGGCTGCGGGCGCCGGGGCCCTTGCCCAACACAATATCGACAGCATAATCCTCCATCGCCGGGTAAAGGATCTCCTCGACCGTGCGACTCAGGCGGTGAATCTCGTCGATGAAGAGGACGTCGCCCGGCGACAGGTTGGTCAGGATGGCCACCAGGTCGCCGGACCTCTCTATGGCCGGACCTGAGGTGGTGCGTATATCCACGCCCATCTCGTGAGCGATGATATGAGCGAGGCTGGTTTTTCCCAGCCCCGGCGGTCCGTAGAGCAGCACATGGTCCAGGGATTCTCCTCTTTGCTTAGCCGCGGCGATAAAAATCTGCAAATTTTCTTTGACTTTTGCCTGACCGGTAAACTCCTTAAAGGTGCGCGGCCGAATGGAGGCTTCCACAGCTGTATCGTCGTAGTTTTTCACCGGACCTACCAATCTGTCGGGACCGGCCATGATGATCATCACTCCTTATCACAGCGCGCCTCTGCCTCTCACCTGGCCAGCCGGCGCAGGGCGGCGCGCAGCAGCTCTTCGGCATTGAGATTGCCGGCCGACTGCTCAGGCAGGACCGCCCTGAGGGCTTCTGCCGCTGCGGCATGACTATAACCCAAAGAGAGCAGAGCGTAAAGGGCATCATTCACCGGCCCGGCCTGGTCCGGCAGATCTGCCGGCAGGTCCACCCCTTCCTGACCGACCTTTAGTTTGTCCCGGAGCTCCA
This sequence comes from Bacillota bacterium, assembly GCA_012840225.1. Taxonomy (GTDB): domain Bacteria; phylum Bacillota; class Limnochordia; order DTU080; family DTU080; genus DULU01. The sequence continues at coordinate 12,759 of DULU01000097.1, read as the reverse complement.
GGAGGAGGCGCTCAGCTGTTTTCCGCCCTACTCCGCTCACTTTGGTGAATGATTTGACATCACGGTCGGCCAAAGCTTTGATGATAGCTTCGGGAGTGAGCACCGACAATATGGACAAGGCCAGCTTCGGCCCCACCCCGTTCACTTCGATCAAGCGGCAGAACATGTTCTTCTCCATCTTCGTGGCGAAACCGTAAAGGTGCAAGGCATCCTGGCGCAGGTGAGTGTAGACGAAAAGGGTCGTCTCCTTACCGCTGGGCGGCAGCTTGCGCAAGGTGGAAAGGGAGGTGAAGGTCCTGTAGCCCACGCCTCCCACATCCAAAACGGCATAATCTTCACCGGTTTCCACCAATATGCCCCGTAAAAAAGCAATCATTTATGCTCCTCCACCGGCCCGGACAAGTTCGTGACGAGGTTTTCGGCATAAAAAGAGCGGCAGATGGCTAAGGCTAAAGCGTCGGCAGCATGATCGGGCTGCGGCATCTCTCTCATGTGCAGCAAAACGCGCACCATGAAACCAACCTGCTCTTTTTCGGCCCGGCCGTTACCGGTCAGGGAGAGCTTCACCTGCAGCGGCGTATATTCATGTACCAAAAGCCCGGCCTCGGCCAGGCAAACCAAAACCGCCCCTCTGGCTTCGCCGACTGCCAGGGCCGAGGTGACGTTGCGGTTGAAGAAGAGCTGTTCCAGAGCCGCTTCAGCCGGCTTATAGGCAGTGATGATCTGCCGCAACTCGGTATAGAGTTTATATAAACGCTCGGCAGCCGGCCGGCCGGCTTTGGTGCGGATACAGCCATAGTTCACCAGCCTGAGGTGTCTATGGTTCCGGGCATCGATCACTCCCCAGCCTGTGGCTGCCAGGCCGGGATCCAGTCCGATGATCAACAAAATGAATGTCGCCTCCTGCCGAACCTTTATTCGCCGCTTACCAATACCTTCCTTCGGCACAGGCGACCACATTCCTGCCCTAACTTGTGCTTTATAATCAGTCGATGATGAGACCGTCCAGCAACAATTGCTGTTGATCGTCGTCGTCGAAGGGTATACCGGCCCGCAGCCTCTCCCGCTCGCCGGGACGCACCTCGTCCAGGGCAATGCCGGTGATCTCTTCCAGAACGCCGCAACTCCCCGGCCGGCCAGAATAGATGGCTACCAGGCCGTCCTCTATGGCCAGATAACCGCCGGCCGGACAAAAGTCTTCCGCCACCGCCGTGTCGCCCTTGTGGACGGTGTGATTGATCTTCATCTCCGCCGGGGCGGGAGAATACCCGGCAATTAAGCGCGCCGCCACCAAAACAGCGATCATAAATATTAAATAGTAGATAATCAATTTCAGAAGGCGAACGACCAAAAAAGCACCCCCCGAAAGCGTATGCCGGCGCCCGACACGCTTTCCGGCGATGCCTAGCATTCCCAACTGCGAGATGAAATATTTATTTGCTCTCGAGATGGGTGATGATTTCCTCCGTCAGCTCCATGTTGGTGTAGACGGCCTGCACATCGTCATTCTCTTCCAGCGCCTCCACCAGGTCGGCTATTTTGTCGGCCTGTTCCAAAGAGACGGGGATGGTGTTCTTCGGTTTCCTGGTGATCTCGGCATTTTTCACCTTGAGACCGGCCCGGTTCAAAGCTTCCTCCACCTGTTGCAGGTTCTCCGCCTCGCAGGTGATCTCAAAACCGTCTTCTCCTTTTTCGGCATCGGTGGCTCCGGCTTCCAGCGCCGTCAGAAGCAGTTGATCTTCGTCGAGATCGCCGTCGGCCTCTACTAATCCGACCCGTTCGAACATCCAGGCCACACAGCCGGCCTCGCCTAAGCTGGCATTATATTTGGATAAAATATAACGGATCTCGCTGATGGTGCGGTTGCGATTGTCGGTAGCAATTTCGATCAAGAGGGCGATACCGCCGGGACCATAAGCTTCATAGATGGTCTCCTCAAAAACGCTGCCGCTGTCCAGCTCGCCGGTGCCTCTCTTTATGGCCCGCTGGATGTTGTCGTTGGGCATGTTGATGGCTTTAGCCGCATCGATGGCGATGCGCAGGCGAAAGTTGGCATCCGGATCTCCTCCCCCTTCCCTGGCGGCAATGGTGATGCGGCGGGCGGCCTTGGTGAAAAGTTTGCCGCGTCCGGCATCTTCCCGTTCTTTCTTGCGTTTAATGTTAGCCCATTTTGAATGTCCGGCCACATACATCCTCCTCGATATATGAAAACCACTAAACATTAGCCTCCTACATTATAGCAGAAGAGGGAGGTATAATTTAGCCGGCATCCTGCAGCTCATGCAGTTTGTTTATCACATAACGATAGATGGCGTACACCAAAAGTACGGCGATGAAGGGGGGTACCAGTTGCAGCACGACGAAAAGGTCATAGGTGGCATGTAGGAGGACGGCGCCGGCGAACGACGGCCAGATGGCTGCCGGAGACAGCTTGTAGATCTTGATCAGACCGGCAGCCACACCATAGATGCCGGCAAAGGAAGCGTGAGCGATATTGGTGAGCACTGCCCGGATGAGTGCCACCTCCGTTCCGTAGGCCAGGATGTATACGGCGTTTTCGGCGGTGGCGAAGCCTAAGGCGGCGGTGACGGCATATATGACGGCGTCCACGGGTTCGTCGCACCAAGAGGTGCGCAGAGCGGCCAGATATGCCGCCCCCAGTTTCACTCCCTCTTCCACCAGGCCGATGGCGAAGAGGGCAAAAATCAGCGAGGAGCTGAGGCCGGAGTTATCTGTCAGATAAGGGCGCAGCGGTATCTCCAGGAACGCCGCCGGGAGCACGGAGACCATGCCGGCGACGAAGGTTTTCATCAGCATGGCCGGCGGTTCCCTGTGCACATCTTTGGCGGAGAAAAACCACACCCACAACAAGCCGGGCAAGATGGAGAAGAGAAATATCACGGAATAAGACAGCAAATGAGCATCCTTTCCTCCAGTCTAGAAATCATGGAGAGCGGTACCGTTTTTTGTGCCGGTGGTCTTGGCCCTTATAGCGACGCACAAATAATCTAGGCCGGCGAGGAGGCTAAGCCCCACACCGGCATACAGCAGGAAGCAGGCCGGCGCCCAACCGGCCAGTCCGGCGGCCATCCCGGTGAAGAGCACGGCGCTGGCGGTCTTCCCCGACCATTTGGCGGCAATGATGGTGCGCTGCCGCAGGAGAAAAAGGCCTCCCAACAATAAAAGCGCCTCTTTCGCCAGGAGAATAAGGAATAAATAAAAAGGCAGAAACCCGGAGCCGATCAGCGCCAAAAGCACCAGGAGGGTTAAAACCTTATCGGCTACCGGATCCAGGATCAAACCCAGGGAAGTTATCTCCTGCCTGCGCCTGGCCAACCGCCCGTCAAGGGCGTCGCTCGCCGCCGCCGCCACGAAAAGCAGCAAAGCCGCGAGTCCGGCGCCGCGGGCATACAGATAAACCACCAGCGGCGCTGCCATAAGGCGCAAGCCGGATATGATGTTCGCCGGCGTCAGCCATGAAGTTTTGCTGATCGGCTTCAGCGTACTCCCCATACACCCTCCATATGTCGCAATATGCGATGCAACCTTTTCGCCCTCTCCTCCAGCTTACGCAAGACCCGGTTGTGGGCGGCATTATAACCGTAGGTGCACCGCAGGCTGTATAGACGGTCTTCCGTGCGGTCATAGGCAGACCGAATGCAATCCACATTTATCACCATTGTGCATCCCTCCGCGCAAAATATGGTGCGTGGTTAGGATGCACAGCTCGCCGGGGCCATCATACAGGAAATTGACCCCGGTGTCGCACCTGGCTCACTGGAGGATAGCGGTCGCCGGCGCCGGTGTCGCCGCGCCTCCCGCTGCCAGAGTCCGGACAGTGGCCCCGTGACCGGGAGCCGTGACGATGATCAGGTTCTGGTAACCGGTGGCCCGGGCTTCCTCATACAGTTCGGGATGGTGGCTTTTCAGGTATTTATCATAATATTCGACAGCCATGATCTCCTGGAATCTGCCGGACAAAGCGGAAGGCACCAGGCTGACACAACATCCGCCGAAGCCCGCGCCCGTCAGCCTGGAGCCGATGGCGCCGGCCGAGCGGGCCAAAGTCACCATTTTTTCCAGGGCCGGGCAGCTGATCCCCAGATAATCCCGGCAGGAAGCATGCGATTCGTTCATAAGGCGGCCGAAGGCCTCGGCGTTGCCGCTTTGCAAAGCAGTGACGGAATCTTTCACCCGCTCACCTTCGCTGATGGCATGCTGCACCTTTGGCCAGAAGAGGAAACCTGCTTCCGGCACAGGGAGGAGGCAGCCGTCTCGCATGGTCAGGTAGAGGCGGTCAAGTTCCGCTTCGCTGAGCCCCAATGCGGCGGCGGTGTTTTCCTTTACCCACACCTTTCCGGGGAAGATGCCCGCAGCCATATCCAGCACCTCGGACGGGGAGAGATAGCGATACAGATCGGCCATCCTCTTCACGTTGTCTAAAGCCGCGCCGGTGCGCTCTTCATATTTTTTCTTTAGTACCATCACCGCCAGACGGGATTCCATGGACAAACGGTTGAAGCCGATCCTGGCGGCGGCGGTTTTGGGAGCGGTGATCATGCTGTTGGTCACCACAAAATCGAAGCCGGCCGGCAGGGGCACCACGGTGGTGCGCAGCGGGAAAAAGTCTATTTTCAGCGCCGCTCCGGCCTCCGAGAGCAAGATGGAGGCATGATCCATGCCGCCGCCCAAGGTGCCGACATAAGTTTCGGCCACCGAGAGGCGGTCGGCGAGTTCCCGGCGGCCGGCGCTCAGACCGGCGGCGCTCAGCGTGGCCAAGGCGCTGGTCACCACCAAAGCCGAAGATGACGACAGACCGGCCGCCATGGGCAGGTCGCTGTCGATCAGCATTGAGAAACCGGATAGTCCATCCGGCTCTAGGCCCTTCTCCACCGCCCAGTCGACAATCCCCTGCACCCCGGCTTTTAAGTAATTGCCCCAGTCGCCGGTCTGATATGGAGGGATGCGCCGGGAAAGCGTAAATTGTCTGTCGGCAAAGCGCCGCACCGTGTTGGTAACCGCCACCTCTGCCCCCGGTCGCCGGGCGATGACCGCTCTGATCTCCCGCTCCATGGCCATGGGTAAAACCGGCAAGCCGTTGTAATCTATATGCTCGCCGATCAGATTCACCCGGCCCGGGACGCGGATCAAATGGCTAGGCTCCATTTGGAAACGGCGACGGAACTCGGCAATTAAGTCAGGTATGGATGTCAAACAGTAGTCCCCCCGGTCATTTATGTTTTTGGCGCAGCATTTCCCCGGCTGCTTGCAGATCGGCCGGCGTCCCAATATCGCGCCAATACCCTTGCAGGAAATAGGCATGAATCTCCCGCCGGTCGCCATGCATGCGCTGGATGGCTTCCGTCAGCTCATATTCGCCCCGCTCGCTGGGGGTGAGCTGCGCGGTATATTCAAACACCACCGGTGAAAAGATGATCACTCCGGCATTGTTCCAGTGGGTGCCGGCAGTGCCTTTTGGGGGTTTTTCTATGATCTTGACCACTTTGCCTTCCTCGTCGACATAAACCGCCGCCCCTTTGTATGGATCTTCGACCCAGTTCACTCCGATCAGGGCATCGACCGGGCGTTCCCGGTAACGTTCGACGATGCCGCTATAGTTCTCAAAAGGCACCAGCACATCGCCGTAGGTCATAAGGAAGGGAGAGTCGCCGACTAAATCGGCCGTCAGGTGCACGGCATAGCCGGTGCCGTATTTGCCCTCCATATCCTGTCTGACGTATGTAATCTGAACGCCCCAGGCCGATCCGTCTTTGAAATAGGATTCGATGCATTCCGACAGGTGTCCGGTGATGATGATGATCTCCTTGATCCCGGCCTGCGACAGAGCATTAATTATATGCTCCAGACAGGGCTTATCATGCACAGGGACCATGGCTTTGGGGCGCTCCAGCGTCAGGCCGGCCAGTCTGGTCCCTTTTCCTGCAGCGGGAATAACTGCCTTCATTGTCCTACCTCCCAGTTGGAAGCCGGCTGGTTGGATAGCCGTGCCTCACTCCTTTTCGACGCCTTAACGGGATTTACCTGTCAAAAGATGAGTGGCTAAAGGAATCCTGTGCCATCCGGGCGAAGTATAAAATTAAGAAAAGAAGAATTCCGCAAAGGCCGGCGTGTATGAAGGCATCTGCCGCTGAGAGGAGGGATAGTTTAGTGAGGCTTCTGATCATTGTCACCAGTAACGATGATGTCAGATTATTGCTCGGCACCCTCATTGAAGCTGGTCACAGGGCTACCAAACTGGCCAGCACGGGAGGTTTTCTGCGCAAGGGCAACACCACGCTCTTGATGGGCGTCGAAGACGAGGATGTCGATGAGGTCCTGCACATTGTCCGCAGCACCTGCAGGCGCCGGGTTATCCATTATCCGTTTCATGTCGGTGAACATCCGGGGATGGTGCCACAGGAAGCGGTGGAAGTCGAAGTCGGCGGAGCGGCTGTCTTTATATTGCCGGTAGAAAAATTTTATCGCTTCTAGAAAGAAGAACTGGGAATGAATCTGGTGGAGACAACCGCATTGTTGGGGTCGGCGCTGGCCGTCGTCACCGATCTGAAGATGCGCAAGGTGCCCAACTGGCTGACACTTCCCCTTATGGCTCTGGGCTTATTTCTGGCGGCTTTATACGGCGGCTGGTCCGGCTTTCTCATCTCCTTAGCCTGCGCCGTCGGGGCTTTAGGCCTCTTTTCCCTGCCTTTCGGCTTGGGTTGGCTCGGGGGCGGTGATGTCAAGCTGCTCTCCGCCTTGGGCGCCTTGTTCGGCTGGCCGGGTTTGCTTTGGCTCACTCTATACAGCGCCCTCGCCGGCGGAGTGTTGGCCTTTATTCTGGTTATATACCGCCTGATGCGGGCCCGTGCGCTCTGGGGTCAACTCCGCCTCTGGGGAACGAGCCTTATTCTGTGGTTCTCGCAGCGGCGCACCGGCGGGCAGCCGGTGCCTTTGTTGCCTCTTTTGCCTGTCACCAAAAGCGTCTTGCGGGAAAAATATCCTTATGCCTTATCCTTTGCGGTGGGCGCCTTGCTCACCATCTGCTTTCCATAGCCATTCACATGATAACTAAAAGGAAAAAAGACCGGTCAAGAGGAATTGATGGCATATTAACACTAGTAAGGAGTGTAGTTGCATGACCACCTGTTTGGCAGCACAGTTATATACTGTACGTGAGTCGCTGAAGACCCCGGCCGATATCGCCGCTTCCCTGCGCAAAGTGCGGCAGATCGGGTATAAAGCCGTGCAATTGTCCGGATTGGGGCCCATTGATCCCAAAGAGTTGCGCGCCATGTTGGATGATAATGAGCTGACCGTCTGTGCCACCCATTATCCTTTTGAAAGGATGCAGAATGAACTAGACGCTGTATTGGCAGAGCATGAGATCTTGGGCTGTAAAAATCTGGCTGTCGGGAGTCTTCCCGGGAGCTACCGCCAGGAAGGCGCCGACGGTTATCGCCGCTTCGCTCAGGAAGCCTCGGCCGTCGCCAGGAAAGTCAAAGAGGCCGGTTTCACCTGGAGCTATCACAACCACAGTTTCGAGCTGGAGAAATTCGGCGACAAGACGGCTTTGGCCATTCTGTATGCCGAGAGCGATCCGGAAGTGTTCCTGGCCGAAATCGATACTTATTGGATCCAGCATGGCGGCGGCGATCCGGCCCAGTGGATTGCCGACCTGAGCGGCCGTCAGGTCATCGTCCATCTTAAGGATATGACCATGCAGGGCCGGGAGCAGATCATGGCGGAAGTCGGCGAAGGCAACCTCAACTGGCCCCGCATCCTGCAAGCCGCCAAGGAAGCCGGCGTGCGTTGGTATGCCGTGGAGCAGGACCGCTGCCAGAGGGATCCCTTTGAGAGCTTGGCCATCAGCTACAGGAATCTGCGGGCCATGGGCCTGGAGTGAGTGAGCCGGAGGTTCCGGCCGCCGTCGGCTGACCGCAAACCGCCGGCAGCAGGTGAATTCCGGCAGCATAGAAAAAACCGGCAGCAGGCTTTCCGCCGCGCTGCCGGTTTTAATTATACATTTACCGCCACCGGCTTTTTCCGTGATTGGGCGTGACTCTCCGCCAGTTCCTTATATACGGTCAAAGTTTGCCGGGCAATCGGCGGCCAGCTATATTGCCGGGCAGTTTTTTCTCTGGCCCTTTTCGCCATGGCCTCCATCTCCGGATCTGAGAGAGCGCGCTTGATGCTTTGCACCAGGCCGGAGAGATCGCCCGGGTAAACTTTCAGTCCGTCCACTTCATGAGTCACGATTTCCGCCAATCCTCCCGTGTCGCTCACGATGACGGGTGTACCGGCGGCCATGGCTTCCAGCGCCACAATACCGAAAGGCTCATATAAACTGGGGAAGACGGCCACGTCGGCACTGGCCAGGATGGCGTTGCGCCCCCTGTCGTCCACAAAGCCGGGAAAATATAACCTGTCCGCAATACCCAGCTCCCGCCCCCGATGCTGCAGCTCGTCCAACATCGGGCCGCGCCCGGCCAGGATGAAGGAGATATCGGCGCCCTCTCCGGCAAGCTCTCCCGCCGCTTCCACCAAAAGGTGCACGCCCTTCTCGCGCACCAGGCGGCCGATAAAAGCCACCACCTTGCCGCTTTGCGGGAGGGGGAAAGCCGGGAGGTCCGCATAAGGGGCGAGGGAAGCGATGTCGACGCCGTTGGGGATCACGGCCACTTTTTCCGCAGACATGCCGAACACCACCTGCATCTCCCGGCGCATGGCCTCGCTGCAGACGATAATCTTATGGGCCAGCGCCATGAACTCCCGCTCTTTTTCGTCTATAGCCTTTTGCACCTCATTGTGTATACCATTGTTCCGCCCGTGCTCTGTGGCGTGAATGGTGGCGAGGATCGGCAAGCTGAAGCGCTGCGCCAGCATACGGCAGGCTTCCGAGACCAGCCAGTCATGACCGTGGATGATATGGAAGGGACGACGCAGCCAAATCTGTCGTCCCAGCTCATATAGCTGGATGTTTAACTGGAAAACCCAATCCATGAAGGAATCGCCGGGCATGTTGTGCACCGGGGTACGATGCACAATCACACCGTCTATCAACTGTCGCTCCGGCAGCAGGTTGCCGCCCAGGGTGGCCACATGCACTTCCGCTCCCAGAACGGCCAAAGCGCGGGACAGCTCATAAACATGGCGTCCCAGTCCGCCTATCGTCAAAGGAGGAAACTCCCAGGATAGTATCAGTACCCTCACCGGTGCCGCCCTGTGGTTTTTAATATAATCGGAGATATCTTTGGCGGCAAAATGCCGGTAGTCCAGAAAGCGGAAAAGGGGATGACGCTTTTCCAGTTGGTTCAGGAAACCTTCGTCGATCCGGCCCATGCTGATCTGTTCGGTCAGAGCATTGAACCATTTCAGGTGATCGGTGAGGCGCCTTACGGCATAGGCAGTGGCCGTGCCCGAGTTGATGATGAACGGCCAGTCGCTGCTCTGAGCCAAAAGGAGTTCCCGGCCGGCCTGGTTTAAAGCGCGCTGCTCAAGGGGCGTGGGCTCGATGATGCTTTCGGCGAGCGCCGTCATCCTTTCTTCCGCCGCATGCAGGTGGCGGTAGATCCAGGCATTACCGGCATTCAGCCATACGGCGTTATATCCCTCATTCCCCCAACTGCTGTCGGGCAACCGGGCATCGCTAACATCAGGTTCATGTGGGTATTCCAGGGGGCTGATCAGCCGGATAGTCTCCTGGTCATAATGCAGTTTGCGCAGGAGATGCCGCAGGAAAGCCGGACCTTCATACCACCAGTGACCATATAGCTCGGTGTCGTAGGGCGAGACGATCACCGGTTCTTTGCCCGTTTTTTCGTGGATGCTTTTGATCTGATGCCATCTGGCGTGAATAAAATGCCCGGCATGGCCGGCGGCTTTCTCCTCGGCCCAAGCCGGCACATATGGTTCCTTGTGGCTACCTTCGCCGGTGATACGATAGTATTTCAATCCTGTGTTGATGCGGATGCCTTCGGGATGGATATAAGGTTTAATATATTCAAAATCCAGGTCCCAGCCGATATCCCGGTAATATTCCCGGTAGAGAAAGTCGCCGGGATATCCTTCTTTACCGCTCCACACCTGCTTGGCCGACTCCGGGTCCCGGGCGAAGACCAATGTGCCGGCCTCCGTACGCACAGGAGCGTAAACCGCCGTCTCGGGAGCCGGATCGGCATGAAGCAAGGCATGAGTGTCGACTATGGTATACCGTATCCCATATGAGGCCACGATCTCGTCAATCAGGGAAGTGTAGCCGCATTCAGGGAGCCAGAGACCCCTGGGGGGAAAACCCAGGTGGTGGCGGAAAGTGTCTATCCCTAATCTGATTTGCACTTCGACGGCTTCTCTGGTGCGCAATAGCGGCAGATAGGCATGGGTGGCGGCGCTGGTGATCAGTTCCAGGTACCCGGCGGCGGCGAGTTTTTTGACGGCTCCCAGAATGTTACCCTGATATTCCTCCACCAGCTTGGCTTTTATCTCCGTAAGCTTCCAGAGGTACATCTCGGCCACCTGCCGGAAAGGCGGATCGCCCGCCAGCCGGACCACTTCCTTTTCCGCCAGCTCTATGGTCTTGTCCAGGTAGGCCAGATAACGCTGCCGGACCAGCTCATCGCTCAGCATCTCGAGCAAAGTCGGGGTCAGGGAAAGCGTCAAGCGGAATTTCACCCCTTCGGTCGCCAAGCTTTCCATCACATTGAGCAACGGTATGTAAGACTCGGTCAGGGCTTCAAACAACCAGCGCTGTTCCAAGGCATGCGGATCCTCGGCATGGCGCACATAGGGCAGGTGCGTGTGCAGGATGATAGCCAGGTAACCTCTCATGAACAATCACCTCTGATTAATTATGGCGGCGCCGGGAGTTAAGTTAAGTTAAGCGAATTGATGATATGATGAACTGATCTTCTCAGGCAGCCAATTTTCACTGATCACAGGACGTCTGACACTGCGCCCCGGCCAGTTGCGGGGCGTCATCACATAATTGGAGCGCAACAAAGCCACAAAGATACCGTAGATGTTGCGCGTGCCCAGGTCGGCTACATAATTCCGCCCGGCGGCCAGGCGGTTGAAGAACCAGTTGTCGGTGCTGTCGCTGATCTCCGTCTCCTGGACAATAGTAAGGTTTTCCCCCATCTCATTGGCACTGTATAGCCGTAGCAAAAGCGGCATCTGCTGCCATGAACAGCGGAAGTGGCGGGCCACGAGCTCCCTGAATTCGTCGGTGATCTCCCAGTAAGCATAAAGATGATGTGGGTCAATGGGCATTAAATGAATGCGGGTGATACCATATTTGACCGGCAGTGGTGCATGCAACAAAACGCGCCCCCGTTTCGGGATTTACCTTATGTGTGGAAATAGTCCGGCAGAGCAGGCTTGATCGCTTCCGCTCCAGGAGTGCCGCGAGCCGGGAGTGGCGCGGCACATCAATAATGAGTATGGCGTGGATAGAGGCACCATATACGCGCCGCGGCCGTAGAAAAGATGTTGGCAACGTAAATTTTGCCGGTAAAGCCAGCTTCCCCAGCTTTTGCCGTCTCTGGCAAGGATTGGTAAGAGTGCCCGAAAAATTTTTTTGGTTTACATATACTCTCTTTAGAGGAAATCCGTCTCCGGTGTCGTAGAAGATAGCCATACTAACCATTCTTATTTTTAAGGAGGCGATTGTTTGATGTCCATACCACCAATTTTAAATGGAGCCACTTTGCCGGAGATCATGCCAGGGTTTCATGATTATCTCAAGGACACCAGAAATCTCAGCGCGCAGACCGTGTTTCATTATGGCCACGATATGATTATGTTCCAGCGTTATCTGGCCAAAGATAGCGGCAAAGAGATACTGGAGCTAAAGTTGGGGGATGTGACGCAGGAAAGCATTGACGGCTTTCTGCAGCACCTGGAGGAGCGAGGCAACTGCACAAGGAGCAGAAAGAGGCGGCTCGCCGCCATCAAGTCCTTTATTGCCTATGTAAACGGCAGCGCAGACGGCCAGGGCGCCCTTTCCTTCGATTTTACCGGGATAATCAAGGAAAAGGTGAAAGAAGGCGACTTTTTGTTTGTTTCGGAAGAGCAAATCGACGCCTTGCTGAAGGCTGCCAGGGTGCAAAGCCTTTGGCCGCAGAGAGACTATGCCGTGCTGATCATGTTTGCCGGTTGTGGAGCGCGCCTGGCTGAGGTCATCAATTTGGACGTGGACGATGTCGACCTGGAGAACGGCTTGATCTGCCTGGGAAAAGACTCGCGGCGGGAACGGATTATACCTCTTCCGGCTGAAGCGCAGGAAGCCTTATACCGCTACCTGATCTCCCGGCTGGACAGTTCCTCCCGGCGGCTTTTTTTGAACTGCCGCCAAAAGCCGATCACCAAGGGGGCGATCTATCACCTTATGGGGAAATGTTTGAGCACTGCCGCCCTGAGCGACAAAAAAATCACCATTCATATGCTCCGGCATACCTGTTTCATTAATTTGGCCGCCGGCGGTGCCTCAGCCCAGGAAATCAAGAGGCTCGCCGGATTGGCGCGCCTGAAAGCCGCCAAGCAATACATCAGGCAGGCAGAGGCCATGAAGCAAGTCGAAAGACGCCACCCCGGCAAAGACAAAAGCAAGTGACGCTACATATGGAACGATATACTTTCGGACATGAAAAAGCGTTCCGCTTCAGTTCATGCGCTGAAGCGGAACGCTTCATAAAAGTAGTGCCGGCAACGTGCTACTCTCCCACAGGTCATCCTGCAGTACCATCGCCGCTGGAGGGCTTAACT
>DULU01000096.1 GCA_012840225.1 Bacillota bacterium | reverse complement strand
GACTGCGCAGATGCGCAGGTTTTTTCACCACGTACGCAGCATTGATGCTCGACTCAAGCATGGCGTGACATTTGATGTACTGCGTGCTGATTTAGATAAGCTGCATTCCTTTGCCATGGCGGCCGTCGGACAGCAAAAGGTGAAAGAGCCGTTCCCGGACGTCATCTGGCGCATGATCAGGGCTGTGAACACAGAGGTTGATTTCCACAAAGGTCTTCTGCCGCACTTCGAGGCAGTGCTGAACTATTTCACGTACTACACAAAGGGGTGATGAACGATGAGTGAGGCTCGTGTTATCAACTTGACCGCAGTGCTGGAGTGCGTCACCGGACTGCGCATAGGCGGCTCTGAAGGTCCGTTGGCCGTCGGCTCGATCGATAACCCGATCATTCGTGATCCCGTCACACGGGAACCATACATACCCGGTTCTTCGCTCAAAGGGAAGATGCGCTCCTGCTTGGAACGGGCCTATAACAAGATCAACGGTGATCGTCCTTGCGGATGTGGCGAACCTGACTGTCCCATTTGTGTTCTCTTTGGGCCACACTTCAACACCAGGCATCGTCTTGGTCCGACTCGGTTGCTGTTTCGGGACGCGTTTTACACTGCCGAACAGCGCGAACGAGCTCGTAAGCTAATGCAAGAGATGGGCCAAGAACCCGTGGAGGTTAAGACGGAGAACATCATCAACCGCGTAACAAATCAAGCCCAGCATCCCCGCCAAATGGAAAGAGTGATTCCCGGCACGGAGTTCGAGGTCAACATCTCGCTGATCGTTTTGCGCGGCGAAGATGAGAATTGGTTCTTGAGAATCCTTGCCGAAGGGCTCAAGTGGTTGGAGGACACCTACCTCGGAAGCAGCGGCAGCCGTGGCTACGGCAAGATTCGTTTCAAAGATGTTCGGTTGGATGGAAAGCCATGGGATCGGATCGTATGAACGGACAACTGCTGAAGCTGCGCTTAGGCGTCAATAAAGGCACTGTAAGCCCGTGGCATGCGGATACCATATTCGGCTTGTGGTGTTGGGCACTTTTAGAGCGTGAGGGGCAGACCATGCTGGAGCTTTTCCTGGAAGCTTGTCAGGCAGGAGAACCTCCGGTCGTCTTTTCCGATCCATTCCCGGGCGACACGTTACCCATACCCGATTTTCCCTTTGCCGGCAGAGCGGCGACGCCGGTTGAGCGCGAGGAGCAAATCCAGGCCGCCAAGACCGGCAAACGCCTGAAGTCGCTGCGTTACCTGCAAAGCAACCTGATTCAGGCTTTGCTAAAGGGTGAAACTATTGACCTTTCGGTAGCAAAGGGCGAGACATTTGAGATCTACGTCACTGACCACGTGACCATGAACCGCACGCAAAACCGGGCTTTGGAGGGCGGCCTGTTTTCGCTCGCTGAGTATCGGCCCAGTGCCGGCTTTATCACGTTGTACACCTATGTGGAGTCTGACTGGGAAGATCTGTTCAGTGACGTGATCTCCTTCCTGCTTACCAAGGGTATTGGCGGAAAACGCTCTATAGGTCGCGGGAGTATGCAGTTGCTGTCCATCGAAGAAGCTCAGGGCTTTCTGCGGTATGAGCAGGGCAATGCTTTCATGAGCTTGTCTAGCTTCGTGCCCGCTAAAGACGATCCGGTTCAAGGCTGGTACCGGATAAGGGTGAAGAGAGGAGCCGCTGGTCCGGGAGTAACTACCAGCACATCTCTAAAACGGCCTATTATCTACCTGGAACCGGGCGCCACGTTCCTCACTAGTGCCCCCACACGGCCGTTCTACGGCCGGTTACTTCGAGGAGTTCTTCCAGGCAACGACCATATTGTGCAATCTGGATTCGCCCTAGCCGTACCGGCTTTGGTGACAGTCGCTCCTCAGGAGCAGGCTATATGATGGAAAAACTGCAAACGAACGAACTAGCCGGCCTTTTTTACGGCGAACAGCAGCTCATTGTGTATCCTATACATGTTTGCATGCAGATGGACGGTCCTTTGCAACCCACCAGATTCTGGGGATCAACGCTGCGCGGGGCATTCGGCGCTGCTTTTCGCTCGGTGACCTGCGTGACGAAAGCCTCAACTTGCGAGGGATGCGAATCACGCCACCATTGCCCGTACGCCAAAGCGTTCGATGCCGACGCCGCCAGTTTGGGGGCAGGACGCGAGCGAGGGCAGGGCGTGCCCAAGCCGTTATTGATCCGGGCTGAGGAATCCCGTGCCGGCGAAGTGCGGTTCACGGTGATCCTGATCGGACAAGCAGTCTGCTACCTGCCGTATCTGATCCATGCGGTCAAGATCATGGGCTGTCGCGGACTCGGACCGGAACGGGTCAGTGGCCGTCTGCACAAGATGTGGATGATCAATCCCGTTACATGGGAAGAAACGGTGGTTCTCGCTGCGGACAGCGACCAAGTTGTCTCGGCGATTTCCGGCGTCACCCTCAGAGACATCCGGAAATGGGTGGACGGTATCTATCCCACCATGCTGCGGATTCGCTTCACTTCGCCCTGGCGCATCAAGCGCGACGGCCGGCTGGTATCTATATGGCAATTTGTCGACATGGCCGGCGCCATACGCCGGCGCTGGGCCGAACTGAACCGCCTGTACGGGTCACCGAGCCCGGAAGCAATTATCGCGCCCGCCGCCTTCGATGAAGCGGCAGCGATCCAGGTACAGGCCATTGAGGAGCGTTGGAAGGATCAACCTCGCTACTCCCGCCGTCAGGGGCGACGCATGGTACTAGGCGGTATTGAGGGTACCTATGAATTGAGAGGAAACCTGCAACCCTACCTGCCGGGATTGCTTTTTGGTTCCTTAGTTCATATCGGTAAGAATGTAACCTTCGGCATGGGTCATTACGTAGTTGAGAGCCTGCCGTTCGTGTCGCTTCGATTTGATCAAATCCTGTCCAGTTGCTCAGAGCCTTAGATCAGAAGAGCGTCGTTCGGCGCTTGGCAAAAAGGAGGATATAGCATGGCGTGTGTGCTTTTGGCCAACATAGGGAACTCGGATGTTCAGATAGACGGGCAACCGCTGAAACCATTCCGGGACCAGTGCCGGCTATGGTTCGATCTCCTCTGCGAGCACAAAGACGAGGAACAGCCACCATTGCAACTGCCAATCCTGGAGCCAACGCTGCGTTATATCGAAAGGGAGACAGGGGCTCTTCCGGACAAGGTGGTGCTGTTCGTAACCGACCAGCCGGAGGGAACTCCTGAATCGGAGCGAGCCAAGGACACGTATTGGGGAGGACGGCTGATCAAGCTTCTTTTGGCCGGCAAGATGGACGTAGAGCTTGAGGTCATTGCGCAGAACCCCAGCGACTACAGCGGCATGCATCTATGGTACCGGGAACGGTTACCGCAGCTATTCGAGCGCTTGGGCAAAGAACTCGGCCGGATCACTCGGCTTTATGCACAGCTCACCGGCGGCGCCCCGGCTTGCAATACCGAATTGGCGCTGTCATTGGTTGATCTTTCACCGATTACTTTCCGCACGCTGTATGTCAGCAGGGCAACCGGGGAGGTGACGCGCGGTAATTATGGTGCCACACTGCGAGCTACACAGATACTCAACTTGCTCCATGTGCTCATCAAGCGTGATGACTACCCGGCCGCCTTGGCGCTCGTCAAAGAATCTCTGCCCCATGCTTTGCATCTCCAGAATCTATTGAAGGCAGCACACGCCAGACAATTGTTCCGCTTTATAGAAGCCGAGCAGCTGATGAAGCGTGCCTGGCCAAAAGGGTATCGCGAACGGGTTGAGGCTCTGGCGGCGAGAATGTGTATGCTGCACAAAGCGGTGCAAGATAGGGACGTGTTTCAGCCGACCCACGATGAGGCGCGAAAAAATCTACTCGGTGAGTTGTGGTATCATGCTCGGCGTAGTTATGAACTGGAGGACTACGTGGAGTTCGTGGCCCGGTTTTGGTGCTTGCGGGAACTGTTGCTGCGTTACCGAGCCGAGCAGCACAAGGGAGAACGGCTCCCGTTCACAGGCAGCACGGAAGTGGTGGATGAGTATGTGACCATCTGCCACAGAATCGAGGGGCCTAACAGTCGCTTCATGCTTTGGGTCAATGCCGGGAAGCGGCTAAGAAGCGTTCGCCATGGCCTTCCGCTGATCCACAACGTGCTGGGCGTCGGCGCTGATGAAATGTGTAGGCTTTGGTGTGGACAAGAGGGGATTATCGAGGATACCGAACTAGTGCTGCAACAGGAATTTGGTGTGGACGTGACCCCGGCATTTGTGGAAATGGATAAACTTGTAATGGAGATCGCCGAGGGATTACTTTGGAAGGACGTTGATGTGTTAGAACATGAGGGAGCAAGTGGGTTGCCTGCCGCTAAGTAGCACAAGGAAAGCGGTCGGGTGCCTGACGGCCGTGCTGGACCGTACGGAGTGCATCGATGCGGATGCTATTCGATACGGATGCGTGGATAGCTTAGGAAATTTAGCTGGAGCAAGTCCAAATGTAGCAGACTTCTGCTGAATGAACATGCATCAAAGATGACACCACTTATTCTGCGAGCACCTCCGTAGGTTGAAAACCCCCGGGAGTGCTCGCAGGACTAGAAGACCAGCTAGTGAGGCTTGCTGCATGAGAAAAGCATGCTAAAGCTGTCTCACGGTCAGTAACCAGGAGAAGGTGCTCGCAAACCGGCGTGGAAATGAGCCTGAGATCGTTGTTTTGGATTATACGCGTAGTTGTTATATCCTTGTTACAGTGGTTGCCCCGCACATCCTTTGTCAGGTTTTTCTTGCCATCCAATACCAGGTAGTTGTTATATCCTTGTTACAGTGGTTGCCCCGCATGTAGGGGATTGATGACACAAATCGCATCTCCGTACCGCCCTTTTTGGCACTTGGCCGACCTGGTGGAGCGTCTGGTCCTCTCTGGGGAGCGGCGGTACGAGTGGTTTTCGTATAATGCAGTATGCGAGCGGGAGGGATCGCTCTTTTATCTCAATCGCGGCATCGAAAGCCGGCGCAGGCGTGATGCCATAGCTCGCCCTGGACGGAGTTGGCTGCAGTTATACCTCTGGCACTGGCCTTTGTCACCAGCAACGAAGAGAGCAAGAAGAAGATTGCCGTCCTACGTCCAGATTGTCCGCCGCCGGCCTTGTAACAACGCATAATCTATCTCATCGTAGGTACCGATCACTCTTCTTCATCGAGTATTAATATCGGCGTGTAACGCAAGAGGGCGCGGGATAGACATTCCGTCCATCATTTTTCTCGATCACCCGACAACAAAAGTTTCCAAAACCGCAAAATCGTCATAGAGACTTTTTCAATTGATGTGTTATCGTATTGTAAAAATTTTATTGGACTATATTAAAGGTTGCTTTGAAAGGAGACTGTGGATGATTACGACTATATGATGTACAATCCCAACTGGTCTCCGGACGGTGAGCAGATTGCCTTTACAACTGACTACTACGGGTCAATTCTCGAATATGCTGATGTTTATGTAGTGCCGGCTAGTGCCACGAATGTGGGCATCAGCACGCTCACTCCAATCATCAGCATTTCCGATTTCGTCATTCTCGATAGCTTCGTTGCTTGGTCGCCGGATGGAGACAAGATCGCGTTCACTGCCGGGGCCGATTCTTCCGGGTATCAAAACATCATGTGGATCGACGTTAATACCAGAGAGAAGATGAATATTGCCAACGACTCACTCCAGGAGTCTTGCTTAAGTTGGGTTTGGTTGCCTTAGCGCACAGAGGACCATATGAGAGAAGGGGTGAGCGCAGGCTCACCTCCTGTTTTTAGCAACACCTGTCATTAGGACTTGCGGTGTTGTTTAGTCACAAATTTGCTAACATATATTCTTAAAAACGGATATTTAGACAGGAATATGCCGTATATGGCGACGAACTCTCTACCCGTCCGATCGATACCTATCATATCGTATCAACCCGCGGTGAGGGTGAATCGCCAGATG